>CBFGWQ010000273.1:0-4044 GCA_965652575.1 uncultured Arenibacter sp.
ATCGGCCCATCTTCAAATCGTCAGATCATCAAATTTCCAAATCGATACATTGAATCATTGCAACAAGTTATTAACTTTTGTAAATGACTTCATATAGTTACGAAAACCTTTTCGTAGGTCAAATGTCCTGTGTTCGGGGACATGGCACTAAAGTGTTCTGTGCCATGTTATTGGTGATAATGAAGTTTTATAACTTATAGTTATATATTTAAGCTTTGGAACTACTGTTTCAATTAACCTAAGCTTCAATTTATGAAAATTACATTGTTTTTAAGTGGGCTATTGCTGATTTTTATTTCATGCGGCGATCGTCCAACCAAAGAAACTGCTACCACAACTACAGAACCCATCAAAATAAAGGATTATCTACCTTTCTCCAAACTCCAACTAGAAGATCTGTCCATGTTTGAGGTGGATACCGATAATTGGAATATTGTTGGGGATGTCTACGTGGACAGGACTCAAGACAAGATATTAAAAACCTTACCAGGTAAGGGGATATTGGCAAATATTCCAAAAGGGGGAACCAATAACGGTCATCTTTTTACAAATTTTGACCATGGTGATTTCGAAATTGAGCTGGATGTAATGATGCCTGTCAACTCCAATTCCGGTATTTATTTTCAGGGCAGGTATGAAGTGCAATTATTGGATAGTTGGGGAGTAAAGGAACCAACATCCGGGGATATGGGCGGAATTTATCAAAGATGGGATGATGCCCGTGGTAAGGGGAACGAAAATTTTGAAGGAAGTTCTCCAAAAATCAACGCTTCAAAATCGCCTGGACTTTGGCAGCATTTTAAAATTATATTTCACGCTCCCAGGTTTGACGCTTCAGGCAATAAGACAAGGAATGCCACCTTCCAAGAGGTGTGGTTGAACGGCGTGTTGGTTCAGGAAAATGTGGAAGTTACCGGTCCTACTAGGTCTTCGGCCTATGAAGATGAAAAGGCAAGAGGGCCATTGATGATTCAAGGAGATCATGGTCCGGTTGCCCTAAAAAACATCATCTATAAAAAGTATGAAGATGAAAAACTGACCTTGACCGATATGTATATGACCGAATACGAAAGTAATTCCGATTCAATTATAGACTTTGATACCCTTACAGTGGTTAGGAATATAAGGGCAGACAGTATTTCTGCCAAAATGGTCACAGGAGATAGGGAGCAAAGAATATTAAAGTATGATGGTCAAATGGATATTCCAAACTCGGGTACCTATCTCTTTGATGTAGGGGTGAACAATGGAGGGGCCCTGTTGATTGTAGGCCAGGATACGGTAGTTGATCTAAATGGGAGTTATAGTTTGGAAACCCCGGGGATAGGGGAAGTGGAATTGGCAAAAGGAAAACTGCCCTTCACTTTTATTTATAATAAGCACAACCCCTGGAATATTGGATTTAAAATAGATGTGGAAGGCCCTGAAATGCAAAAGATACCCTTGAATGCCAAGAATTCTTTAGGATCGTCCAATAGAACGGAAGAGAATATATTGATTAATGTAGGGGACGAGCCTGTAATGCAGCGCGGATTTATGATGCATGATGGTGAAAAAAGGACACATTGCATTGCGGTAGGGACCCCGGAAAAAGTAAACTTCTCCTATGATTTAAGTAGGGAGTCCATTTTACAGGTATGGGAAGGCGATTTTCTGGATGTTACCCAAATGTGGCATTCCCGTGGAACCAATCAATTGGCCGTGGCCAAAGGGTTTTCCGTGGCCTTCCATGGGGATCCGGATTTTATGATCTTGGAAAATAAGGATACGGTTTGGCCAGATAGCATTCCTTCAAATATAAAATACAAGCAAATTGGTTATGAAATTGGGGACAACGGTATTCCAGTATTTCTACATCAAATAGAAGGAACGTCTACAAGCAATACTTTTAAACCTTCAGAGAATGGTCGTGGACTAACACGTACCATCGCCATTGAGGGCAAGGAGGATATTTGGCATAAAATTGCCGAAGGGGAATCCATTCAAAAGCTTGAGGATGGTACCTATATTATCAACGATGAAAGTTATTTTGTCGACTTCTCAGGAAATAGCGATTTAGATCCTATTATCCGTCAATCCAATGGAAAGGATGAATTACTTCTAAGAATACCCGCAGGTAGGGGGAACATTACATACAATATTATTTGGTAACCCAAAACAACCAATTATGCAGATTTTAAGACAGGCCGTTTTCTTTGTATTATTAATAGGTGCGGTGCAATTTACATTGGGTCAGGATAGTTCGGATATGGCCAAAAAGGAATCGGAATATTATAAAATAGTGGATGTTCCCATACCAGAAGACATTGTTTTGGAAGTAGGAGGTCTTGCCCTTACCGATGATGATAAATTAGGGGTGTCTACCAGAAGGGGGGAAGTATGGCTAATAGACAGGCCATATAGTCTAAGCCCCATTTTTAAGAGGTATGCTCATGGGATGCATGAGACCCTTGGCCTGGCCTATAAGGACAATGGTTTTTATCTTTCCCAACGAGGGGAACTTACCAGATTGGATGATAAAAACGGGGACGGAAAGGCAGATAGTTATAAGACCATATACACCTGGCCATTGTCCGGGAATTACCATGATTATTCCTATGGCCCAAAAATATTGCCCAATGGGGATATGTTGGTTACCTTAAATTTATCATGGATAGGCCATGGGGCCAGTTTGGTAAAATGGAGGGGATGGATGTTAAAAATTACCCCGGAAGGGGAAATGACCCCTATTGCGACAGGCTTAAGATCGCCAGCAGGTTTTCAAATTAGTCCTGAAGGCGATTATTTCTACACCGAAAACCAAGGGGATTGGGTAGGTTCAGGCAGGATGACCCATTTGGAAGTAGGTGATTTTGCAGGTAATCCTGAAGGTTTAAGATGGACAGATGACCCACGATCACCATTAAAATTGAAACAGGAAGAAATTGAAAAGCAATCGGGCCTAAGTCTTTATGAATACGCTAAAAAAGTACCGGCCCTTAAGGCTCCGGCTATCTGGTTTCCGCATACCATACAAGGAATTTCTACATCGGATATCCTATATGATACCACTCATGGAAAGTTCGGACCCTTTGAAGGCCAGATATTTATTGGCGACCAAGGGCATAGTAAGATTATGCGGGTATTTATGGAAAAAGTCAATGGGGTGTATCAGGGTGCTTCCTTCTTGTTTAAGGAAGGTTTTTCCTCAGGGATATTGCGGATGATCTGGGGTAATGATTCCAGTATGTTCGTAGGTATGACCAGTAGGGGGTGGGCCTCTACAGGGAAAGCTTCCTATGGTCTGCAACGATTGGAGTGGACGGGGAAAGTGCCCTTTGAAATAAAAACGATGAGAGCATTGGATGACGGATTCCAATTGGAATTTACCCAACCGGTCAATAAAAAGTTGGCCAGTGACTTGGCTAGCTATAAAATGAAAAGTTTCACCTACCAATACCACAATACCTACGGTAGTCCCATTGTGGAAGAACAACCGATAATGGTACACAGGGCAGAAGTATCGGCAGATGGATTATCTGTGAAATTAACGCTGCATGGAATGCGTTTGGGCTTTATCCATGAGATACAAATTCCGGACCTTACTTCCAGTTCTGGGCGAAAATTACTGCATAACACAGGTTATTACACTCTGAACGAAGTTCCTGGGGGCGTATTGAAGTCTCCTCAGATGAACGGTATGGTCAAAATGGGTAAAAATATTGTCCAACCCAAAAGAATTACAAAAATGCCTAGTGATTGGAATAATAAATCCGATCAAAAATTGATGATAGGTACCAAACCGGGATTGAAGTATGATGTGGAGGAAGTGAAGGTTAAAAGGGGGGCGAAGGTAGCACTTACCTTTAATAATAACGACGATATGATGCATAATCTGGTAATTACCCAAAAAGACAGGGAATCGGTGGACAAGGTAGGGCAAATGGCCTTGATGTTGGGGTTGGACGGACCGGATTATAATTATGTCCCTGATACCGATTTAGTGTTGTACCATACGGCCATCCTGCAACCTGAAACGGCAGAAACAATTTACGTGAAAATGCC
>CBFGWQ010000274.1:0-4040 GCA_965652575.1 uncultured Arenibacter sp.
GGCAATATTTTTTACGGGGGCTTTGGAAGTATAGCTAAATCCTGTTCCATATTTACTGCTCAGGGCATTAAAACCAGGATCAATGGACTGTGCCCGGTCAACGTCTATATACTGGGAAGTCCAACCGGATAGTACTTTATCATAGGTGGCCCATTGGGCAGTGTTCTTATCCGCGTCAAGAATATAGACCAGACTGGTTGGTTTTGCATTCTCTTTGTCAAAACCCGAAGAAAAGTGTGCGGACAAAAGAAAACCGAAACAGAGTAATAGCAATATATAGGCCAAGCGTCTTTTGTTTTTTACGGGACCAAAAACCGGGAGCAAAAGAAAAAAGGTCAAAGAGGCCAATAGGGTAGCGGTAACCATCATTTTAAGGCCAAGACCCACGGGAAACATTTTAATGAGAGGGGTATAGATCCAAATGGCGGGCAAGGTCAAAAATAGGAGCAGGTAGGGACTTGGCAATTTTTGATGTGTTAGGATAAGCAATGATGCGAGCAATGCAAATACCGGGATTATAAAAAAGCTGGCCCCTTTTAAATATACGGCAACCAGGGTGCAAATAATTAACCATATAAACAATGGGGCAATTAATAGGTTTTGCGTCCGGGCCTTTTCAAATTTGTGATAGGCCCAAAAACTAACTGCTACTGAAAAAAGTACAAAAGCCGTTATGTAGGTATAACCGTTATACGTGAAACCATGAAGTATGTCCTGATATTGCGGGTAGATATTTTTAAGTATGGTCCAGCCAAAATAACCTACGGCCCCATTAATGGCCAAAATTAGGAACAGGGGAAGAAAACCCCTTCCAATTTCCTTAATTTCCAGGGAACTATTTTTAAGACCGAGAAATAAAAGGGCCAAAAAGCCAAGTATGGCAAGTGCCAGCATGGGTAAGATCCAATCGAAGGGATAAGAGACCAATCCAAAGAATGGCATATTGAAATATATGGAATCGTTCGGGCTCTTTAGGCTGCTAAGGTCGGCATTGCCAAAATGTTTCAACAGCGGCATCAGATAACTGCCCTGATGGGCAAGGGTATTGCGGTCCAAACGCTCATAATTGTCGCGCACGGTATGATAGTCGTAATGGTCGTCAATAAAGGCAAAATTAAGCCCTTCTATGTCCATATCTTCCCGGAACACGGTAAGATCCGTATCGTTCGGAAGCATTTTGTAGACACTATAGACCAGGGAATTGGCTGCCGGGTATTTCGGATTTGCCCTAATAAATTCTTCTATTACCTTGGCGTTGCCCCTGTTGGTCTCCAATAACATATAGGAGGGACCCCCACTTCCCCGGGCCTCAAAATTTAAGACCAACCCTACTTCCCTTACCCATGGGTGATTGTTCACAAATAGATCCGCTCCGTTAAGTCCCAGTTCCTCGGCATCGGATATTAGAATAATGATATCGTTTTTAGCAGCGTTGTTTTGTTTGAGAAAAGCCCGCACACCCTCAAGTATGGTTGCTACCCCGCTTCCGGCATCACTGGCGCCCAAAGAGGAATGGGGACTGCTATCATAATGCGAAAGTAAAAGAAGGGCCTTTCCCTTTTCACGGCCCTTTATCCTGGCCAGTATATTGGTCGCGCCACTAAAATTACCCCAATCCCCGGTGGTATAACCCTGTTGGGTGGTGGTTTCCAGTCCCAGCTTGGTCAATTCCGATATGATATAATCCCTAACTTGGGAATGCGCCGGAAAACCTACGGCATGAGGTTTTTCCGATATATTTTTTACATGGACAAGGGCCCTGTCCGTTGAAAACGAGGTATCATCCGTATGGGCATCGGGAGCATAATTTGGCATAGCGGCTTCGAAGCTCCAATAAATGGCAAGCAGAACAAGTAAAAGGATTATGGAGGAAGAATATGGCTTCATAATATTTGGTAAAGACTTAAAAGTAAGAAATTATCCTATTTATTATATTACAATGTGCGGTATACCCCATCATTTTAGGATACAAGGATATTTTATGATTGAATAATACGCAATACTTTTAATAAATAATTATCAATACAATCGATTAAATATTAAATAGTTGCGTAATTGTCCAAAAAAGACTATCTTTCAAATTAACCTAAAAATAAACGATATGGGAATAAAAAGTTTTCAGGGAGTGCGCAGGGTCGTAAAAAAGGAATTTGATGCTCCCATTTTAGTAGAGGACTATATGACAAAAAAACTGATCACCTTTAGTCCTGATCAATCTATTTTAACGGTTATGGAACACTTGGCCAAATATCATATCTCCGGAGGTCCCGTTTTGGATAACAACGGATTTTTGGTAGGTATTATCTCCGAAGCGGATTGTATGAAACAGATTTCTGAAAGTCGTTATTTCAACCAGCCTATCCTGGATAAAAGTGTAGAGCGATTCATGACAAAGGAGGTAGAGACTATCCCGCATGATATGTCCATATTTGATGCCGCCGGTATTTTTGACAAGCATAAAAGGAGAAGATTGCCGGTAATGAAAAACGGAATATTGGTGGGGCAGATCAGTCGCAAGGATATTGTAATAGCGGCCCTTAAATTAAGCGGACATAACTATAAATAGGAAGTTTTTCCCACTTCCCTTTGTAGTTTCTGGCCAAGAAAAAACGGGATTTAAAAATTTCATGCCCCTGAACGGTTTCGATAAATCGTTCAGGGGCTTTTTTATGGGGTAGCACCCTATTCCCTTTTCACGATCATATAATAATCATTGTCCAACGGGAGATAGCCCAGGTCATATACAAAATAGTAGGTAGTTCCTTTTTTGGTGGTATATAAATTGGTGATGTACTCAAAATCGAAGCCCTTGTCCATTAATCGGGTCTTGGTAGTTTTGGTCTTGCCATCGGTAAGGGGGTAGCTGTCCAAGATCCTGTAATTCTTGCGCAAGCGGTTATTGATGTTCCTGACCAGGTTTTTACTGTCTTTGTTCAGTTTATTGTTGTAGGCATTTCTGCAATAGTCCGAACAGAACTTTTTGTCTATCCTGCCCAAAATTTTATCTCCGCATTCCAAGCATTTTTTTTCCATGGTCCATTCAGTTATTTTGTTCCAAAAGCTCCAAGCGTTTTACCACGGATTTCCTTGACAATATGGTGCCGGGAGAAAGTACGGCATTGGCCCCTATTTTGGAATGGTCCCCTACGAGGGCCCCGAATTTTATGGCCCCGGTATTTGTCCTTATGCCATTTACCTGGATCCAAATGCTCTTGTCTTGCCTTTCGTTATAGTGGTTCGCAATAAGTGCTCCCGCCTCAAAATTTACATGGTCACCAATAAGGCTATCCCCTATAAAATTAAAATGGGCCGTGGCCGAAAACTCCCCAATGATACTGGATTTGATCTCACATCCCGGACCTATCCGTGTCCCTTTGCCCAAAAACACGCCACCTCGCAGATAGGCGTGGCTGGCAACAAAGCAGTTTTCGGAAATAATTAGGGGTTCTTTTAAGATGGTCCCTTTTTCTATTATCGCAGTTTTATGGATAGCGACTCCGTCCGTAACGGTATAATCGTGAGGATTCAATTTCAGGATCTTTTTGGATATTATGGAGGTCATATATTGGGTTATTTCCCATGGAGGCATTTCTTTTTGGTCGGGAAAATGAGTGTAAAAATGCGTTATGTATGTATTTATGGCCGTCATTTTTGGTATAGTTCTATGGGTAAATTGTCCGGATCGAATATAAAAGTGAATCTTTTCAGGGTATGTCCGTCAATGCGAATAGGTTCTGCCACAATTCCTTTTTCCGACAGTTCCACGAGGCAGGAGGTTAAATCGTCCACTTCAAAGGCCAGGTGCCTTAATCCGGTTGCTTCCGGTCTGGTGGATCTGGAAGGGGGTTTTGGAAAGGAGAACAGTTCAATGATATAATTTCCGTTCAATGCCAGATCCAATTTATAGGAATCCCGTTCTTCCCTGTAAATTTCTTGCAGGGGTTCCAGTCCCAAATCTTCCACATAGAATTTTTTGGATTTTTTATAGTCCGAACATATAATGGCAATATGGTGTACTTTATTTAATATCATTTTTTATA
>CBFGWQ010000275.1:0-3897 GCA_965652575.1 uncultured Arenibacter sp.
CCTCTTTGGCAAACGTATTTTACAATAGAATGTTCAGCCCTACAACGACCGACCTTCCCATATTTAAAATATTGTCGCTTTTTAAACGGGATAGATGGGCAATGTATCTCTTGTTCAATAGGTTATTGGCACTGAGCGTTATATTCACAGACTTTTTCAGGAATTTAATATCGCCTCCAAATCCGGCATTTAAAAGGGAATAGCCAGGGGTAACGGTTTCGAATGTACCTACTTTCCCTTGCTTAAAAGTGCTGTTTAGGGTAACAAAGGCATTGGATCCAAGCCACCATCCCCTTACATTGTTAAACTCTACCCTAAATGTATTGGTCAGTTTATTGGCAGGTATCAAAGGTAAAGGATCCCCCGTCCGTAGTTCCCCGAACACGGTTTGGTAACTACTTTCTATATGCAACCAGTCGTACGGGTGGGGGTGCAAATGAAATCCAATTTCCCCTCCGTAAAGTGTGGCATCCTGTTGCAGGTAATTGTATACAGGGGTTTCATCCATAAAAGTTCCGCTGGGTGCAATAAAGATATAATCCTTGATACTGTTGTGAAAACCATTTAGAAAAAATTCATAATGCTCATTCTGAAATTCCAGGGCAAGATCGATCTGAAGATTTTGTTCGTTCTTGAGGGCTGCATTTCCGATTTCAAACCTATTGGTCCCCTCATGGCTCCCATAGGAGGTAAGTTCTGCCAAATTGGGAGCCCTGAACCCGGTAGCCACATTGATTCTAGCGGTAAATTGCTCTGAAATATTGTTCTTATATCCCAGGGCACCATTAAAACTATTAAAGTTTCGTTTTAATGCGGCAATATATCCTTCTTCCCCGCTAATACCATAGGCTTCTCCATCTATTTGCCTATGGTCATAGCGCAATCCTACTTGAAAATCGTTGTTTTGATCAAGGTGAAAATGTGTGGTTCCCAAAAACCCTATATCCCGGGTAGTGGCATCCGGTATTAAAATCTCCTCCCCAAAATTTTTGTTGGTTTGATGAATTCCCTGTACTCCTATTACGGTTTCAAACCTGTTCCACTCAGGGAAATGGTACAGTAGATTGTAATTAAAGGTGTTGAGTTGCATGTCCAAAGCAGCTTCTTCGTCATGGTCCTCATGGTCTTCCCCCTCTTCTCCATGATCTTCTTCTTCCTCATGGTGATGGTGCTCTTCAAATTCCTTACGGTTGTTCGCAATATAGCCTAGGGTGATGTCCAAATTTGAGTTGTTGAAGAATATTTTGGTATTGGAACTCAAAATATGGTTGTCCAATTTTTGATAGGGCATATCGGGTGTCCTAGTAGTGGTCTGCAATCCTACCTCTTCGGGAATCCCTAAGTTGGATTGGTTATAATTATACCTGATCTCACTTTTAAAGGAGGTTGCCTGATAGCCCAGTCCTGCCTTCAAATCTTTTTCATTGAATCTGGAATTGGTAACCCTGTTGCCATCTCCACCCAAATAATCCACATGGTTGTTGGTTGCCCATCTTAGAAGATATTTAAATCTTTCCCCTGAAGTCCTTATACCAACCCCACTGTTTATTCCCTGTGTGTTGGTATTGTAATTAAGGTTTATATCACCTTCGGTACTTTTAGGGGCCGCAAATTTTTCCGGATTTAAATAAAGTACTCCCCCCATAGCATCAGATCCGTACAATAGGGAGGCGGGACCCTTTATTACCTCAACACTTTCTATTCCCGCTTCGTTTACACCTAGCCCGTGTTCTGCCCCAAACTGCTGATTTTCCAACCGGATACCTTGGGTGTAAACCAAAACCCGGTTGGAAGTAAGCCCCCTGATTACCGGTTTTCCTATTCCCACCCCGGTAGAGACTACATCCACCCCGGGAATGGCCACTATACCTTCCGCAAGGGTGGGAGCTCCCTGGCTCTTAAGCGCGGACAGTTTTGCAAACTCCACCTTCATAACGTTTTCTCGCTGTAATTTATGAAAGGGGGTAGAAACAATGACTTCTTCCATTTCGATAGCGCTTGGAAGCAATGAAATATCCAAGGTATTGTTGCCTTTTTCTATAGTTATATTGCTGGAAAAAGTCTGAAAACCAATGTAGGAGGCCACTATCTTATAGGTCCCGGTAGGCAATGCTTCAATAATATACTCTCCATTATTATTGGTTATACCGCCTTTTTCCATTTGTGGAAAATATATAGAGACCTGTTCCAGGCCTTCCTGATCCTCTTTATTAACTATTTTCCCGGATAGCGTATTTTGGGAATTTACCGATATATACGTCAAAATGCAGAGCATTGACAGAATTACATTTCTCATTAATTTTTCATGGTAAGGGGGGATAACTACCTAATGGCAATTTACCTCCAAAGTTGTACTAAATATTGTTCTGCTATTTTACGGTGAGGTTTAAAACCTCTACAAGGCCCAAATAAATTATGGAATTACGGGATGCGGCAAATGTACAACACCATATGTCTTCTTGGGCCCCGTTTGGAAATATGATTTTCATAGGTATACCCTAGGCATATCCATGATATCATGTCCCATATAAAATATTAGATAGCGGATGGAGGTCCCCTTCTGGAGAAATGTAGTTTTTGATGTTTACTTAAAAAATTATAAAAGTTTATAATTTTTGCGGATCTTACAGTTCCCGTAAAAGTGGCGATTTCCTGCTGAAAATGCGTATAATAATGAGTAAGGTTAAATTTATGGTAATCACAGTCCAATTCAACTTCATGTATATGCAACTTCCCTTTTTCTTTACAAACAAAGGTATGGTGCTCAAAAATGGCATGTTTTAATTTTAAAATGGAAGGAAGGGTAATTAAACCGACCAGAAGGACGGCAATAAAAGAAAAAATTATATTTCTAAAATAAATCTTCACCCGCCAAATCTAAAGGTATCCCAACAAAAGGATAGTTAATAAAAATATAAATTATGGATACCAAGGGATAAGCACCCGGAACAATTTACTATTTTATGCAAAGATCCAAAATCACCGGATTTCCTATATACCATAAATAACGGTTGTCCCAATATTAACAAGGCACCTGTTCTTATAGCTTTTATTTAAGGATGAATCCCAAGCCCAAACGGCCCAACATCTTTTTTTCGAATTCCCAAAAGAACCTGAACTGTCCGAACAACCAGCCGTAAATAACCAAAAGAAATTGATAAATGGGGAAAATCAGCAATATTCTAAAGGTTAAATAAATAAGGCCTCCCCAAAGAAAATCGGGAGAAAAGTTTTCCCTGTGCAGCCCTATCCAATTTAGAAACGGTTTTGCCGCATAAACCGCAGATGAACCTGTAATGGAGAACACCACAAAAATGATCAAAAGTTGTAGATTTGAGCTTACGCCCCAGCGTTGTTTTAATTTCTTCATACCTTAAAAAATCCCTACAAAGATAACTTTTTATACGCGGGGAACAAATGGTCCCAATCTTTGATTGTATTTGCGTTGAAAATAAATAAAGTAGTTGTACAATTTATAATTTACCTCGTAACCATAATCTATATTGGGATCGTAATCTATTCGTAGCTCATAAAGATTGGGATTATATCTAAAGGGCTGCATTACCCTTTGGTTCCATTCCAAAACCATTATTCTATTCCTATTTTCCAGATAGGATTGGGAATAAAATCCTTCAGGCCTGGCAATACTTACAAGCCACATATTAAAGCCCGGCTCTATAATTATAATTTCATATTCCGTTTTTTCATCCTTTATGCTTATGGTATCTCCCTCCGTTTGGGAAAAAGCGGCCTTCTCCTGGTCCGTAACCGAAATGGCTTCCTTGGAGCTGCCGCAATTGGCCAGGGATAAAACAAACATGACTGCAAGGCCTATGGCATAAATTATCTTTTTCATTGCTCTTCTTTTTAGAACCAATCCAAAATTCGATTATATAA
>CBFGWQ010000276.1:0-3855 GCA_965652575.1 uncultured Arenibacter sp.
AGCAGTAGCAGTTGGCAGGTAGAAAGGTCAAGGTTTGAGGCTTATAGATTCAGATCTGACTAATGTATTTCCTTTCCAAAACGCTCAAAGAAGGCATTTTACAAATCGGATGAAATAGTCCGCAGCATAAGCGCTTCTTAGCGCTTTTTTTACTGTCAGGTCCGGATGAAACCAAATTTGGTTGCGGGAAGTAAAAAAATATAATCCGCCATAATTTTTAGGGGAATAAGTCGTTAATTAACCAACAAACCAAAAAATACCGATACAAAATGACCGGAGATGAAATTTTTCAACTATTTGCCTATTTATTGCCCGCTGTTGTAACCGGAGTGGTCGCTTTTTATTTTTTTAGGCTACATACCAGAAACGAAGAAGGAAGAAGACGCTACCTATTGCATAAAGACAGTCAAAAAAACACCTTGCCCATTAGATTGCAGGCCTATGAAAGAATGGCCCTTTTCCTTGAGCGAATAGCAATTCCCAGTTTGGTGGTAAGGGTAGCGCCAAAAAACAGCAATAAGAACGATTATGAAAATTTACTGATCAAAAGTATCGAAAATGAATTTGAGCACAATCTATCCCAACAAATTTATATGACGGACGAATGTTGGAATATTATCAAAGCGGCAAAAAGTGCCACTATCCAAATGATACGGAAGGCGGGCATGAGCGAATCCGATTCGGCAGACAAACTCCGTGAAGATATTCTAAATGAGACCATGGAAAAAAGTTCTCCTTCGGCAACCGCTCTTTCCTATGTCAAGAAAGAAATTGGCGAGCTATGGTAATTTAGCATACTGGGCAGAAACCAGTGCGGGGGCGACCCGTAAAAAAGTCAACTAATTTTTCTTTCAGATCACCATACTGGAAAATTTATCCTCGGCGTAACTATATCCCTGTTGCCACCAGAGCGACATAAGTTTCTTGTTGAAAATCAAGGAGTTTTCGGTCAGTTTGGTGGGAGTATAGTATAAATTTAATTGCACCCCATTGTGTTTTGCCGCCAATACCCCTTCGGAAATATCGTGATATTCGATCTGGTCCAAAACAAAACCATAAATACTTAACATAAGAGAAAAAGGGTTTTTGCCCAAAACTTTGTTGTGTTCCATATTTTCGGACTCCAGGATAATGGCATCGATCTCCGTAGCCCCCCTCCTTATAGCTTCCCTAATGGGAACTACACAACCCAATCCACCGTCACCATATTCAAATCCGTCCCGCTTTACCAAAGACATGAAAGGAATGTAGTTGCACGAAATCCAGATCCAATCGCAAAATTCATCATAGGAAAAATCCTTAATGGATTTGTACTCGATCCTGTTTTTGGAAAGGTTGGAAACCGTTACGACCACCTCTTTATGACCTTTCTTTATTCTTTGGAATTCCCCTTCGCTAAAATTTTTCTTAATGGTCCGTCTCAAGGCCTTGCTCTCCCCAAAAGTGCGTTTGCTCTTTACAAACTGAAGAAAGGTGTTAAGAAAATTTATGGAGACATATTCCCTATCCCCCTTTTTTCTTACTACAAACGGATTAAGGCTAAAAATGGAACGTTGGCCAACATTGGTATATATATTATGTAATTTGTCAATTTGGTTCAAGGCCAATTGGGGGATTAAAAGACTACCTGTCGAGGTGCCTACCAAAATATCGTATTCCCGTTTTTCAATTTCAATGAGGTATTGGGCCACTCCTCCAGCAAATGCTCCCTTACTGCCTCCTCCACTAATTACCAATGCTTTCATAGCGTACCGGTTTCTATAGGGTTGGTTTCAGAATTTTTATACTTGGCAAAATTAAATCCACTTTCCCACCAGACCGTCATTTTTTCCTTTTCAAATATCAGGGAGTTTGTTGTGAGTACGGTTGGGGTATAGTAGAAATTGATGATGGCGTCGTTATGATTGGCTACAAACTTGCCTATCCTAATGTTTTGTTGTTCTATTCTATCCAACATAAAAGCAAACATATTTGTAAGTAATGAAAACACATTCCTGGAGGGCATCCTATTTAATTGGGTAATTTCTGTTTGCAGAATTATGGCATCCACTATCTTGGCCCCCCTCCTGATAGCTTCTTCTATAGGGACCATACTGCCCAATCCCCCATCGGCATATTCACATCCATTTTTCTTGGCCAAGGTCATAAATGGGGTATAATTGCAGGAAACCCATATCCATTCACAAAATTCATCATAAGTACAATCATTGATGGATTTATATTCTACCTGGTTTAACGATAAATTGGATACCGTTACCACTATATCCAAAGGCCCATTTTTTAGATGCTCAAATTCTTCAATGGAAATAGTATTCCTGATCAATTGAAGTAAATTATGGCTTTCACCGAAGGTCTTGCTACCGCTCAAAAAATTCTTCACCACATTTATATGATGGACCCCGATGGTCTCTATGCCATATTTCTTTTTTATCACAAAGGGACAATTGCTAAAAATATTGTCCTGATCCACCGTGGTATACACCTGTCTTATCTTTTCAATTTTTTGTAGCGCGAGGTGGGAGATCAGGAGACTGCCGGTGGAAGTACCCAAAAACAAATCGTAATTGTGTTTTAATTCCTGCATCAGATACTGGGCCACTCCACCTGCAAATGCCCCCTTGCTGCCTCCACCGGAAATTACCATTGCCCTCATTCCGAAATCAGTTTATTATTCATATAACGCAATTCCTCCCCATTAAATTTTGCGCGCAGCCCTTCTATTCTTTCCCTATATTCCTTTTTTTCCAAAAGTTCGTCCAATAAGGAACGGGCATATTTCCTAAATTGCCAGGAGTGGTGCTGGGTTGCCCCTACCAGATCCAACAGATTGCTGTCCGACAAACCTATCAGTTGCCCTAAAAATTGAAATGCCCCTTGCCGAACTTCATTGGAGTATATCGGGGAGGTATACCCACTTAATTCCAAATAATAATTGTTGGTGTTATTGGGTTCGTAATCCCTGGTGAGCAAGGCCAAGCTTAGCCATAATAAGCGAATGTTCCTATTTGAAAAACCAATGATGTCCTTGGTCCTGTTCAAATACTTACCCCTATCGTTCGGATAATTGGCCCAAAGCTTGTACAGCATTTCCTCTTTGGTAATATAACTCGCATCGTCCAAAAGTGATTCGTATTCAGATTTCATATCCAGGGGCAACTGCTCCATGGAAGTGGCCAATGCCTGCCGGACCAGTACATTTTCATTCCTCAAAATTTCCTTAATAAACTCTTGGGACAGGGATTTATGATAGGTTTTTATTATTTTGGATTTTAATCTATCGGAATCGGTGTTTTGCCAATACCTCTTTATGATGGAATCGTTGTCCATGTTACTGGTCATTAGATCTTTTTGAAGTTCAAAAAAAGTTTTTAAATCCTTGGATTCACGAATAAGGATTTTTTTTGCCTCTTCAAAATGAAAATCCTTATCTACCAACCATCTATTTCGAAAAGTAGCCAGATTACTACCGGTCACCAGTTCCATTTCTCCAATAAAGTTATCTATAGTTACATTTTTAAACCCGTACTTTTTTAAATACCGTTGAATCCCGAGCCTAAAATCCTTCTCCCCTATTCGATCCCTTAGAACGTGTAGGGCCCATGCCCCTTTTTCATAAAATGTAAGGCTGCCCGCTTTTGGATCAATGAGGGCCTCCCCCATATTCTTCTTGGTGAGTTCCCTTAATTGGGTCGCCGTTTCGTACAATTTCCAATAGTAATATTCCTTGCCGAAAATTTCTCTTTCCGCCAAGAGGGCGTAATAGGTTGCGAAACCCTCATGAAGCCAATGGTTACTGCCATCCACTTCGGTAACCAAATTGCCAAACCACTGATGTGCCATCTCATGGGCATTTAC
>CBFGWQ010000277.1:0-3831 GCA_965652575.1 uncultured Arenibacter sp.
CACTTCGTTGCAGAAAAAATGTGAATTTATGGAAGGCTTCGTTCAATTTCTTTTTTCTCAAGTAATTTTTTAAATTGAAATAGAGAATGATCAAATAGGAAAGTAGTAGCGAACTTATTGAACCGGAATCATAGTAAAGGTGGTATTCAAAGTCATATTCCTTATTGGCCCAACGTTTTTTATAATCGAAATATCCTTTTGAAAAATCAAAATAGCGTAATCCCTGATCCAAGGTCCATTCGATCAGCTTCATTATAGTTACCGATCCCAGATGGAATTTCTCATAGTCGATATCAAAAACGGTTATGGCATCAAATACAATATTGTCCGAAAAATAGTTAAGGGTAATCCCAATAGGAACGTCCCCATTACGGATTACGAATAGGGAGGCTTTTTTTTCCAGGATCATGGGATAGGCCACTTCATAGTAAAAATTCCATTCTTTGGGATCCAGGTTGTTGTTCGAAATCCCTTTATCCAAGAATCGTTTTTCCAATAGGGTTTTAAAACAGCCAAAAATATGATCGTACACCTCCCTATCCATTGGGCCATGGTACATGTGATATGAAATATCAAAACAACTCTCGAGGCGCTTTTTGTATTTCATCAGTTTGTATCTGGAACTTTTGCTGAAAGTAGAAGTAAAATAATGGCTGAAGTCTGTATAACTTTCCAGATCGATTAAAAAGCCCGGGTATTGTTTCAGCTTGATCTGTTTCAGCTTTTTTTTATTATAATTAAGATCCAGTTCAAAAAAGGTAGGAACATCGTAGATTAGGAATACCTTATTCTTAAAATCCGGTTCCTGACCAGAGGACAATGAATATGAGATTCCTTTGGTATGGTTTTTTCCAATGTTGAGATATAGGGGTAAAAAAGTTGGTTTTATAAAGGACAAATCCCCAAAAAAAATGAAGGATGAAGGGGACTTTTTATTATAAAAATGTTTTAACCAAGTCGTTGTAAATGTATCCGATAGGAACGGATTATTTTTCATAGGTAGATATTATTGCTTTTAACGATTATTGCGACCAATTTTTACATGGGCCGACTTTATTTAAGGACCAGCTTTTATCTTAAAAAATATAATTACTGCGGTCCTAAGATTATTTGCTTTGGCGGTAACGAGGAAAGAAGTCATTATTGTTCGGGTCTAATAGAGCATATTCCTTTTGTAGTTTCTGATCGCTTAATTCTTGATAAACACTTTTAATTACGATATATTTCCATAATTTGAATTCTTTATAATCTTTGGAAAAACAGGATTTGAAATGAAATAGGGAATCTTCGTTTCCACTCACGCCGCCCCCTAAATTATAGTATTGATAATTTTCTGCTGTAGCCCGGGTCCCCATTTCATCGATCAGCATTTTTAAAGCATTTAAATGTAGGTAATTTCCACTTGAACCCGATAAATGATATTGGACTATATTATTCTTTTTTACGAACATGGCCGCAGAAACTATTTTTCCCGTATCGTTATGAACGGCAAGTAGGGTTTCGGTTTTGAAGTCCTTTGCGTTAACAAGGGCAAAAAAATAATCTTTATTAAAAAAATAGCTATTGGCAGCATGTACGCGATGCATATTTTCGTAATACAGATCAATAAACGTAAGGATATCTGCTTTGGTAGTGGCCAGTTTAACGGTACAGTGGCTACGGCATTGGTTGATATACGACTTTAGTCTCCTATTGTAATCTTTTTTCTGACATTTCAGTTCTTTGAATAGGTCAATATTAACGATTCGTCCCTTAAAAGATATATTCCCAATGTTTTTAAGTACAATTTCCTGATAGGGTATAAAAGGATTTAATCTGGAAAAAACAGAAATAATATTCTGCTCAATAAGTAGTTCCTGCAGCAAACGATTAAAGGGGACATTATTAAATTGGGCATTTATATTTTTGGTCAGGGGTCCCGGGTATCCGTAGACGGAAGTAGCGTCCCAATAGGGGTGATCCTCAATTTTCCGAAGCAAGAGGGGCAATACTATAAGTTTATCGCTCTCCGAATATTTAATCAGGATAGGACGATCGGATTCACCCTTTGCAATTTGGTGATATTCATACGTATGATAAAAATCAGAATGTTCGAATAGGGCCACGAGTCCATCCCATTCCTGTTTGTTATCAACAATAGTAATGCATGCCATTCATCCAACGATTATTTTAAACATAAATAGGACGGTAAAGATACCATATGTAAAGTAATAAATAAAAATTTTCGGTTACAATAGGGATTCTACACATTTACTTTTTATAAACGTTATATTCCTATTTTTATTTATATAGAGAGTGCTTTATTTTTTTACCTTTTTTCCCGTGGCATTCATGGAAATATTGTTTTCAAAAACAAATTGTTGGGGAATCTTGTACAAGGATAGTTTTTCAGCGCATTTTGATAGGATTATTTCCTTCATTTCTATCTCGTCCTTGGGTTCGTTCAATACTATGGTGGCCAGAATGGATTCTCCCAAAACATCATCATCCACTCCTGTAATGGTACAATCCACGACCTCGGGGACAGATAAAATAACTTCTTCGATTTCTTTGGGACTCACCCTTTTACCGCCTACCTTGATGATTTCCTTTTTTCTGGCCATCAGGTAAAAATAACCATCTTTGTCCGCCACGGCAATATCTCCGGTATACAGCCAACCGTTTTTAAGGGTTTTTTGGGTTTCTTCGGGCTCTTTGTAATACCCCAGCATAATATTCTCCCCTTTGGCCAAAAGTTCCCCTTCTTCTCCCTCATTTACTTCTATCCCCTCATTATTGACTATTTTAAGGGTTACACCGGGTATGCCCTTACCAATGGACCCTGACTTTTTAGCGATCATTTTTGGGGGGAGATATGACAAACGTGCTGTGGCTTCCGTCTGTCCGTACATGATATAAAATTCTATTTCGGGAAATGCCTTTACAAATTCATCAATAAAAACATTGTGTAATTTTCCTCCCGCTTGGGTAACGTACCTTAAATCGGGGAATGCCGTATCTTTAAAATTTTTGGATTTTTTGAGTAGGATTTGATAGTGGCTTGGAACGCCCGCAAATCCGGTACATTTATATTTTTTAAGATCATTGATAACGGCTCCCAAAAAGATAAAACTATTGTTCAGGACAATAGAGCCACCTACACGGAGATGGGTGTGCAATAAGGACAGTCCATAACAGTAAAAGAAGGGCAGTACCACTCCTACGATATCTTTTGAACTTAAGCGCAAGTATTCGATTATGGAGTCGGTGTTCGAAATAATGTTTTGATGGCTGATCATTACCCCTTTGGGGGTTCCCGTAGATCCAGAGGTAAAAATGATTTCCGCCAGATTATTTTTGTCAAAATCAACAACGTCCAAGGGTATAATTTCCTGATTATGGATTATCCCGGACATATCGGCCTCATCCAAACATTGTATGCCATTGCCCAATTGCTGTTTTGATTGTAGGGTTTTGGCCATAAAAAGAATATTGCAATCGGTAGTTTCCAGGATAAAATCCAGATTCTCCTGTTCTATGGCAAAGTTGAGTGGTACACAGACATTTCCGGATTTGAGTATGCCCAAATAAGCGGTAATGAAGAAAACGGAATTGGGGCTTATAAGAAGAATGTTCTTGTTGGACCCTACATTGCTTTTTAGGTAGGAAGCAACCTTTAAACTATCCTGATATAGTTTGTTATATGAAATTGTTTCTTTTGATCCCAACACAAAATCCTTTTCAAGATTTTGTGTTGAATCAAATAAATAATCAAAAACATTCATGGTGGATAAGTTATCGAGTTAGAAGTTATGGAGCTATAAGGTTAAGTGTTATGAGTTGAACCTTAAA
>CBFGWQ010000278.1:0-3764 GCA_965652575.1 uncultured Arenibacter sp.
AAACGGACAGTGGGTTGCAAGACTCCATTGCGGTAAGGGAACTGGACGAAGTGGTTGTTACAGGGGAGAGCCAAGTAATGTCCCTGAGCAAAAAGTTGTTTGCGGTTGGGGTATTGAACCAAAAAGATATTGCCAAAGTAGCAGCAAACAATCTTGCCGACATACTAAATTACAACCTCAATATTATGGTTAGGCCTGATGCGGCCACAGGAAGGTCAACCATATCCATGTTCGGATTGGATGGCCAATATGTCAAAGTTTTGATGGATGGTATTCCACTTGCCAGTGACAATGGGATGGGAAATAATATTGATGTTGCCCAGATCAATTTGGAAGATGTGGAGCGGATAGAGATTGTAGAAGGGGCTATGGGGGTGCTCTACGGGGATAATGCAGTTGCCGGAGTAGTCAATATTGTTACAAAACGTGGTCTGGAAGGTAATGCGGCCTGGCAGGTAGAAGCATCCGTCCAGGAGGAAACTGTTGGAAGTGAATATGCAACCTTTGACGAAGGGAGGCATATTCAAAACCTCAAGTTGAGTAACCGGATCAACGAAAAAATCAGTTATTCAATAGGGGTTTCACGCAATGATTTTGCCGGATATTATAATGGATTTTTGGGGAAGGATCATGTTAACATACAGGATAATAAGGTAGTTAACGATGGTCTTAGGGGCTTGGAATGGAATCCAAAGGAA
Source organism: uncultured Arenibacter sp. (assembly GCA_965652575.1). GTDB lineage: Bacteria > Bacteroidota > Bacteroidia > Flavobacteriales > Flavobacteriaceae > Arenibacter. Next base: position 699 of record CBFGWQ010000278.1, read on the forward strand.
CAACTTACTGCCTATGGGAACGCTAATCTGGTTCTTGGCAAACATACCCTTTCTTATAAACTACAGTTTTTTGATGAGGCCATGACCATTTACGATCATATTGTAAATGGTAGGTTGGACAGCAATACTGGAATGCCCGATCCAACCGCTTTAGATGAAAATTTCGATACCAATAGATGGGTGAACAACATCAATGTTTCCGGGCCTTTAATAGGTGCAACAGTGTATAATTTTTCTTTCTCCCAACAGCGTCAAAAAAGATATTACCAACAATATGTATACAATATTTTGCAGCGGGGCATCGAATCCTATATTGCCGATAATCTCAGCCAGTCCAGCTCCATCTGGTATTCCAAGGGTTTTGTAAGTAATATTATACCCAAATTGGATTTTTTTAATGTCCAATTGGGTTACGAGTTCACCCACCAGACTGGATTTGATGCCATTGCAACAGGGGCGTATTCTAAGGATGTTGTTGAAAATACTTTGGAGAATTATGACTTTTTTGGATTGGCCGATTTTCACCTATCCGATAAGTGGTCCGTTCATCCGGGGGCCAGGTTCACCAATAATTCACAGTTTGGGAATAAGTTGATATGGTCCTTGTCATCCAACTATAATATTACCAATACCCTTAGGGCAAAGGCGGTATTCGGATCAGCTTTTAGAGCTCCTAATTTTGAGGAACTCTTTTTTTATTTTGTCGATGCCAATCATAATGTACAGGGTAATCCAAACCTTCAACCTGAAGATGGGATATCCCTATTATTGAATCTGGATAAACGATATGCCCTAGATGACCAAGGATTCTTGAAATCGGCCATAAAATCTTTCTATTTTGACATCCACGACAAAATAGCCAGTGTGGTCGTGTCCGACAACGACGTAAATCTTTCCACTTTCGGTAATGTAGAATCTTCCAAAATTTTGGGTTTTACTTGGGAGAATTCCCTAGTATTCTCCAATTGGCAGGCCGGCCTGGGGGCTACCTACATGGGGGAATCCACATTTATCAATGGAACGGAAAACAATACCGACTATCTATGGAGTTTCAACCTTCAGACTTCACTGGGCTATACTATACCCAGCTTAAACTCGGTAGTGTCCGCTCAATTAAAATATACAGGCCGTACCCAAACCATTTTAACGGCGAGCGACTCATCATTGGTACTGGGCCAAACCGATTCCATGACGTGGCTGGATGCTTCGGCAAGGACCAATATTACCGATAACTTTGCCGTTACGCTCGGGGCCCGAAACATATTCGATATTGTCAGGGTCAATGCCTCCGATATTCCTTCGGGCACCCATGGCTCCAACGCTTCGGTCAGCCGATTGTTCGGAAATGGAAGATCTTTTTATTTAAAACTCCTATATAATTTAAACTTTAATTGAAAATCATGAAAAAAACGTATCTACTTAATTATCTACTATGTTTGCTCGTATTTAGCTCTTGTAGCGATGACGACAAAGAAATTCTCATAGATTTTACAGTTTCCTTTAACAAGGCCACAGTTGGCCTTGGCGAAGCGGATTCCACCAAAGAAATAATGTTGGACTTTTCTAGGTCGGCATCGGAATCGGGTACTATAAAGGTAACCTTTGTAGGGAACAATGCCCAATATGGGACTGATTTTACCACTGTTCCGGATGGGAGTTCCGGTACAATTTCCATTCCTGTAACGGCAGGCGACACTAATGCCAACATAACCTTTACCAAGTTAAAGGATGCTATTGAGGGAACCTCCAAATCTGTTGCCTTTACGGTCAATGGGTTCGACAATTCGGAATGGTCCGCGGGCAGCACTTCTACCTTAGACCTTAGTTTTACCGCCATAGCTGCTCCAAGTGGTGTAATCGATTCGGAAAATGGGGGGTCAACCATGCCAAACCAGGTCTATTTCGATTTTAGTACGGGAACTCAGACTACGGCAAGAAGGGACAGCTGGGAAATTGCCTTTTTCAATGGAGCGGAGAACAGGGTCTTTCTAAATTCTTCCTTATTGGTTTCCGCAGTGGAATTGCCGGGGGTAACCGATTTGCTGGCCATTACCGAAAGCAGTATACTCAATGAACCCATGGATCTCTTTACACTAAATCTCAACACCTTTCAGCAGGAGCCGGTAACGGTTACTACCGTATCCGAGTTGCTTTCCGGGTTACCGGTAGGATATTCGCAATATGGAAATATTCAACAGGGCATTGTTTTTACCGATAATGGGGAAGGTACATTGGATGGGACCGCTTTTGCCGAAATATCCACCTTAGCTGAAAATAATAATGTCTACATAGTTGGTCTTGGAGCGGAAATACCCGCGGATGCCGCAGAACCTGGAAGTATCAACACCACAGGTACACATAGGGGTTTTATGAAGGTCAGGGTGTTGACCGATGGCAACAGCTATACCTTACAGTATGCCCCTCTGGAAGAGACAGGGAGCTATACCGAAATAATCCTAACAAAAGATGATGCCTATTCCCTGTCCGCTTTTAGTTTGACCACTGGGGAGAGTGTCAATATTGAACCTGAAAAGACGGAATGGGATATCAATATTAGCGGAGTTTTCTCCTATTATGGTTACCAAGGACCCACTTTGGCAGGATTGACCTTATCGGATTATGTGATACACAATACGCTGGGAGGGGTGGGCCTTTACCAGGTAACAACCTATGAAACCGACTCCGGAGGCAATGTGACTGAATTTGATGTGCCTTCCTATGCCGAATTTAATATGGGGGATGTGGATGAATCCGCCTTTGTATATGATAACCGCACCGTAATCGGTAGTGGATGGCGCGACGCTTTTGCTAAAGTATTAAAGGACGACAGGTATTATATTTTAAAAGATGCCAGTGGTAATTACTATAAACTGGTGTTCACGGCCTATTTGAACAATGAAGGTGAAAGGGGCAATCCTCAATTTACTTATGAACGTCTTTAGAATTTAAAATATTACCATGATTGCAATATTATGGGCAAAAGTTATATGAATCTATCTATAAGTTTTGGTTTAGGTTAGTTGAAGGCCGGATAGCTATTATGTTATCCGGTTTTCATTTTTTTAG
>CBFGWQ010000279.1:0-3760 GCA_965652575.1 uncultured Arenibacter sp.
TAAAACGGATTTTCCGAGAAACCTAGTTAAAACAATTTTTGTCATGTACTTAGATATTTGATTTAATTTTATAACGCAATTAAGGTATGTGGATGATGCTTTCATCCAGGTCCCTACGCACTTTTTTTAGGGTTGCGAACATATCGTCCGTTGCCCTGTAGCCAACGGGAAGGACCAAAACTGAAGTCAGTTTTAGTTTGTCCAGCCCCAACAGTTCATCATAGGAGTTGGATTGAAAGCCTTCCATAGGACAGGCATCGATTTGCTCCATGGCACAAACGGTAAGCAAGGTACCCAATGCCAGATAGGCCTGATTGGTGGCCCAAACCCTTACCTCCTCCATTTCTTTTTTTGAAAAGCTTTCGATCAGGGCACCCTTGAACGGATCAAGAATTTCATTGGACGTATTTCTAATTTGCTGTACCCTTTCAAAGTAGTCATGGATAAATTTCCGGTCAATTTGCTTTTCAATACAAATAACAAAAACGTGGGATGCCTGTGCCACCTGTTTTTGGCCATAGGAAAACTTTACCAATTCTTTTTGTAGCCCCTTGTTTTGAACTACCAATAATTTGATGGGTTGCAATCCGTAGGAAGTGGCCGTTAAATTAAAGGCCTGCTTTAATTTTTCCAGTTTGTCCTCCGTTAATATCTTATCGGGGTTGAACTTCTTTACCGCATAGCGCCATTCCAATTTCTTGATAATATCCAAAATGTATTTTTTTAATTAAAAAACGATAGTTTATAACACTTCTATATATAAATGACACCGCAAGCGGTATAATTTTAATAATTCCTCTCTTTGTCAACGGACCACCACCATTGGGCGACCGATCTTTAAGGGGGGCTATAGAGGTAAAGTTAAGGCTAATTTCCAATCCAACTTGTTGTTCCCCTTAAAAAGTATTAAAGCTGTACGGGTATTGGCTCCGCACCGTGACTATATATAACCTACACTTGAGACAGAGCCCTGTCCGGTCAGCAAAGGCAGGCCCGTCCGAACGGCACGGGTTTAAGGAATAATTTAAATAAATTATCTTCATTTCTTTTAAAAAGAACAAAAAGGTTTCTATATTTGCAGCCGCTAAGGAGAAATGGCAGAGTGGTCGAATGCGGCAGTCTTGAAAACTGTTGAGGGTCACACCTCCGGGGGTTCGAATCCCTCTTTCTCCGCTGAAAAGCCCCGTAAACCAGTGTTTACGGGGCTTTGTTTATAGGTGATAGAACTTGCTTTGGAAGTTTTTGTATTATAATAATCCTTTTAGGCAGGCGTGACGCCAACGCCAAGGGGGTTCAATTCAATATTCCAATTCTCTTATTTTTTACGTGCTTTATTGTCTCATAATACGATGTGGCCTTTCTTACCGGCGGTTACAATAAATTTGTCGTAAGGACTCCAATCAACACCCCAAAGTAAATCATCAGAAGCTTAGGACTCCGGTCTATGTACTTTAATTAGAGTTTAATTTTTTTCGTCTGTTATAAATACCAACTCCATATGAAATCAATAATGGTATTGATAAAAATAAGGATATTCCTGTCAAAAGCATTAAGACCATATATGAACTATCGTGTGGTGTTGGGTTTCTCATTCCTCCCATAATATTAAAAACAACCCTATGTAAGTTGAGCATTGTCAATACCGAGATGATTACGCATATTGGCATTAAGGTAACAGTAATGATATTGCCTTTGTCCAATTTGGTAAAATGTTTCAAAAAGTAATAAAGTAGTGCCAATCTCCAAGCTGCAACAATTGCTAAAAACCAAACATTTATTGTATTTGAAGTTTCAATTGAAAGAAATTTTTCAACTGGAATGGCGTAGAAAATCGCAGGAAAAGATGTAAGCCCAATAAATGTAACAACTGTAAAATAATTCCAATTTTCTATTTTGAAAGGCACGAGTATTAACCAAATAAAAAGAGCTAAAACAAAAATATAAATCACAGAACCTAACCCCAAATGTTGCATTAGGTTAGCTCCTGTATCATCCCAATATCTCCCCATTCCAACCAACCAAGTACCAACCAAGCCCAAATAGAAATGTTTCCTATTGAATTTCAACATTTCTTCTCTCGTCAATTTAAAAGTTAAGAGTTTTGTTAGGGTATCAAATAGGCTCATATAAGTTTTGTTTTCCTCTGTTCAATAATGTTTTTTTTAAATGCTTCTTCCTATTGGAAACAAGTTGTTCGGAATAGACATTTTTCATTAGATTTTCAAACTCTGTTTCAAGTTCCTTAACTGAAAAGTTTTTTGGAATAAAATTTACATCAAACAAGGTGCATTTATCCCAGTAATTGTCAGTTAATAGTCTTCCTTCCCTTTTAAGTTGCTTATATAATTCAGTTCCTGGAAATGGTGTAAGTAAAGTGATCTGAACTTCTGAAAGGTTACTATCAATTATAAAGTGCTCTGTTTCCTTAAAAGTATCTTTTGTATCGGTATCAAACCCAAGAATAAAGCATCCATTAACAGAGATTCCATAGGATTGTATTTTGTCAATAGCTTTTAGGTAATTATCAAATTGTTTATGCTTCCAATTACCTCTATCAATTCCTTTCAATCCATTTTTATTGGCAGTTTCAAATCCAATTAAAATTTGAGCACAATTGGATTTAGCCAACAATTCCAATAGTTCATCATTATACGCAATGGAAATATCTGTTTCAGTAAACCATTTGATTTTATATTTTGCGAATAGGGTTAACAACTCTCTTGACCATTTTTTGTCAACAAATGTGTTATCATCCGCTAACTCAATAAAAGGTCTTTCCCAAACTTCAAGAATTTTGGTTAATTCCTTTTCAACTTGGGGTATTGATTTCTTTTTATAAGAACTTATAGTTTGGGAAGCTGCACAAAAACTGCAATTCAAAGGACAACCTCTAGTAGTTTGGATTGTCAATCTGTTATACCTTGAAATATCAAGCAATTCATACTTTGGTGTTTTACAAGAATTGAAATGGAAAGTATAGTTTGAGTTTGAAAGTGAACTATAAAAAGGCTTGGTTGTATTGTTCTCAAAGTCATTAAGGATTGTTTCCCATATTATTTCGCCTTCTCCTTGAATTACAATATCAGCAAATTTTTGAGCTTCACTTGGAACTGCTGAAACATGTAATCCTCCAATAGCAACAGTTATTCCAATATTTCTGAACCTTTGACTTAATTTGTAAGTTTCATTTATTCTTGCAGTTAGTGAGGAAAAAGCAATTACATCTGGCTTTTCATTAATTATTTCTATGATTTCAGATTCAGAAAAATGGTCCAGTTCTTTATAAATCACTTCCCAATTTACAGGCGTGTGGGCAGCAAGTGTCAATAAGCCCAAACTTGGTAGGCTCGCAATAACTTCACTTCTTTCTACAAATCCGGGTAAAGTCAATCCGAGGTCTAGTAATCGTTTGTTATATACTCTTACACCACTCATTGAAATTAGAATGACTTTATATTGTTTCTTCATTTGCAGGGTATGGCGGTATGGGGCACAACATTATAGGATTACATCATATAAGCTAAGCCATGTGCACAATTTTTTTGGTTCGCAATTAAACTATGCGGTATCTATTTTGTCCTTATCTATGCTATGGGGTTTAATCTTTTTTATTTCTTCCAATTTAGGGATTTTTGGTCAATATATGCAAGGGTACGGGCGTAACGCCCGCGCTATCGGGGCTGATCCGGGAGACCTCCCTCTCCCCCATTAAATTTTTATGCTATGGTCTGGGTGATTTTCTCAATATTCATACTATTTG
>CBFGWQ010000280.1:0-3671 GCA_965652575.1 uncultured Arenibacter sp.
TTAATTTACAAAAGATAGACAAATAAAACAACAAATAGCCAACAATGGCTCCTATAAAAAGTATTGGTCCATTTTGATATTCTATGCCATCCTTTCCGCTTTAATTTATACCACTTAAGGAAAACAAAAAAATCACACTGTACAAAGCAAAAATCCCTAAATTGGTAAGGAATTGTAGTATTGGTCCCATAGCCTTGTAGCGTAGAAACGACATAGGATGGTTCAGCGGCCGATCAAATATAATTCCCTCATTAATTGGACAGATGTTATATGAAAATAATAGTATATGATATTTAATAGGGGAGACTTTCACGTCCGTTTTTGTGATAGATTCGGCCTTGTCCAATCAATGTAAAACAGTTGTGTGCGATCATGACTAAACTTTTAGACCGGACATTCTTAAGGTATGACCACTAAAGTGCCGGAACATTGGATGGCATAACCTTTAATAAATCATTTCAAAATGTCTTCAAAAGCAACGTCCAATAGTGTTCTTACCATTAATATCGAAACATTTCGAGCGGGACAGTTAGCTGGAAGTGAAGGAATTTTATTTAATGAACTAAATGGTAAAAGGCAAATTGAAAAGCCCCACAAACACGATTTCTTCATTATTATTCTTTTTGAAGAAGGACAAGGTGTTCATAGTATAGACTCCATAAATTACCCTATCGGCAATCATGAGGTACATGTTTTATTTCCCGATCAGATGCATAAGTGGGCGATTGAATCGCCAACAATAGGATATCAACTTATGGTAGAAAAAACTTTTTTTGAACATTTTGCCCCTTATTTCAGATTTTCATTTACTAATTATCAAAATCACCCTGTCATACCACTGACCAATAAGGCATTTAAGCTACTGCATTATGAATTTAATGCCATAAAAAGTGAATTGGAAGAGAAAAACTCCCTTACACAGTTAATCAGTGCACGTGCAGCAGTTATTGCTTCCATAGTAAGCAGGGAAGCAGAAAATAAGTTTACAGAATTTCAGGTTTACCAATCCAATCCAAGGTTGGCAAAGTTTAATATGCTGATCGATAAATTTTACAAGGAGGAAAAAAATGTTGGCTTTTATGCCGAAAAATTGCATATTTCTGCCAACTATTTAAATGTTCTTTGTAAAAAACACTTAAAGGTATCTGCAACACAATTGATTCATCAAAGAATTTTAACCGAAGCAAAAAGATTACTTCAGACCACAACACTTTCGATAAAAGAAATCTCCTTTGGGATAGGTTTTATGGACCATGCCTATTTTTCCAATTTTTTTAAAACCAAAACAGGAGTCTCACCAACATCTTTTCGGGGAAATAGATAAATTCTACAAACAATAACAGGAATTATCCACTTCATTTGGGCATGGGTAAAATATCTTTGTGCTATTAAAACAAGCAGATATGGAGCCTTTAAATATAACGCGTAAAGATTTTCTTAAAAATTCGACCTTTGGGGTAGCTGGGCTATCGCTCATCCCGATTTTAACGAATGCGCAATCGGTTATCGAAGGATCGATTATAACCCCAAAAAATTATATTCTAAAAAATGTGCGCCTGGAAACTGGCTTTGAATATGAAAACGATGAAGTCATAGCTACAAAAACAGAATTGTTCTCCGTAGAAATTGAAAATGGGAAAATTAAACAAATTGACAAAGATTTAAACCATAAGAATGTAATAGATTCCAAGGGAATGCTTATGCTGCCATCTTTCAAGGATATGCATATCCACATGGACAAGACTTATTACGATGGTAAAAAATGGCAGGCTGTAAGAAAAAGAAGGGGTGGTGTAAAAGGAATGATTGCTTTGGAGCAGCAAATAATGCCCGGGCTGTTGGAAAACGCTACTTACAAGGCTGAAAAAATGATCGAGCTGTTGCAATCCCATGGTTCGTCATTTGCCCGCAGCCATGTTAATATAGAATCTACATCCAAATTGAAATCCCTTGAGCACTTACAAGTGGCCTTGAAAAACAAAAAGGAGAGTTTTGGAGCCGAACTTGTGGCTTTCCCGCAGCATGGTGTGTTCTACACGGATTCTGCCGCCTATCTAAAAGAAGCGGCCAAAACCGATATCGATTTTATAGGCGGCCTGGATCCATATAGTATTGACGGAACCATAGAAAGAACAATGGATTTTACAGTACAGCTGGCTTTGGATAATCGCAAAGGAATAGATATTCATTTGCATGAGACCGGTGAATCAGGACTAAAAACCGTTGAATATCTGATCAATAAGGTCAACGAAAACCCTGAATTGAAAGGAAAAACCTATTTAAGCCATTGCTTTGTCCTGGGAAAATTGGATAAAGCCAAACAGGAAGAAATTGCAGAAGAATTGGCCAATGCCCAAATTGGCGTTATTTCTACCATACCTTTTGGTGGTTTGATTATGCCAATTCCGACATTAACGGAAAAAGGAGTAAAAGTTATGACAGGTAACGACAGTATAGTTGACCATTGGAACACTTTCGGAACGGGAAGTGTACTTTACAAGACAAATCTTGCAGCACAACTGTATGGAAAAGTAACCGAGTTTGACTTATCGAGAATGTTAAAATTGGCTACGGCAGGAACAACCCCTTTAGACGACCAAGGTAAACGGCAATGGCCAAATACGGGCGATGATGCCAATGTAATACTGGTTGACGCAAGTTGCTCGGCCGAAATGGTTTCTAGAATGTCTCCTGTCCGGTCTCTGATTTATAAAGGGAATATTGTTTTTTAAGTTGAAAAAAGAGAATGTATGAAAGCTATCTTACCGTTATTACATTTAACATGGGTAATTTTTTCGGGCCAATCAATTATAAATGAAAATGAAATGGGAATTCGACAAGAAAAAAATATCATCGGTTTAGTAATTGAAAATGATGTGCAAGGCGTAGAAAAAATGCTAAAAAACGGCATTAATGTCAATATGGAGGATAACGGAAAACGTTCTTTGTTATTGATCGCAACCAACAAAGGATATTACGAAATGGCCAAGCTATTGGTAAAGTATGGTGCCGATGTAAATCAACAAGCCGAAAACCTTGACACTCCCTTTCTTTATGCGGGAGCTAGCGGACAAACTGGGCTCGTGCAATTGTTTTTAAGAAATGGAGCCAAATTCGATATTTTTAACCGTTATTACGGCTCTGCTTTGATACCCGCCTGTGAACGAGGATATGTGGAAACGGTACGGTTATTGGCAAACACCAAGAACTACCCGATAAACCATGTAAACCGTTTAGGGTGGACAGCATTAATGGAAGCCATTATTTTGGGTGACGGAAGTGAAAAGTACCAACAAATAGTCCGGTTATTAAAAGATGCCGGGGCAGAACTGGATATTCCCGACCATGATGGAATTACACCCCTTCAACACGCTCAAAAAAGAGGTTTTACCGAGATTATAGAGTTATTGAAACTTTAATTATCAAGCACAAATGAATCAATACTTTTGGCAAATTATTTAAATCAATCAGCACTATTCAATTTCATTTAGGGGTTGTTCTTAATAAAAAAATAAAAGACTGTACTGAATAATCAAGACAGCCCCCCCCCTTAAATAAGAGAGATGCATATCCTCCCGGAGTACGATCCCACAAATATAATTTTACTGTATTGTGGACCTAATAAAAAATTTCTTGAAACCGACTATCCTCGAGGCAGAGCCGTAGAGGTA
>CBFGWQ010000281.1:0-3653 GCA_965652575.1 uncultured Arenibacter sp.
TTGAACCTGAATCCTGCCCACTGCTTACTACCAATTTATCATCCAGATATATAATTTCATTCCGGTAGTTTATTCGGTTGAATCCCTTTTCTGGGGTGGTACTTGTTCATTACCTCGGCCAAATGTGTGCGGTCTACATGCATATAAACTTCCGTAGTGGTAATGCTCTCATGGCCGAGCATTTGTTGGATGGCCCGTAGATCTGCCCCGTTCTGCAATAAGTGGGTGGCAAAAGAATGCCGAAAGGTGTGGGGACTTATACTTTTTTGAAGCCCTATTTGCAGCGCCAGTTGTTTAATAATGGTAAATATCATGGCGCGGGTCAATTTATTTCCCCGGCGGTTCAAAAATAGGATATCTTCGGCCCCTTTTTTGATGGCCATGTGTACACGTATTTCCTTTCTGTAGATATTGATGTATTTTTTGTTGATCTCGCTTATGGGAACAAAACGTTGCTTGTCCCCCTTTCCTGTAACCTTAATGAAGTCTTCCTCAAAATAAAGGTCGGATAGTTTTAAGTCCAATACCTCGGAAACCCTTAGTCCACAGCCATAAAGTGTTTCCAAAATGGCACGATTGCGTTCCCCTTCCGGTTTGGAAAGGTCTATGGCCCCTATGAGCCGATTGATTTCCTTCTCGGAAAGGGTATCGGGAAGTTTGCGGCCTACTTTGGGGGATTCTATCAGTTCCATGGGATTGTCCGGACGATAATCCTCGAAGACCAGGTAATTGAAAAAGCTTTTCAATCCCGATATTACCCTTGCCTGGGACCTGGGATTTACCTTTTTTGCCAATTCGTAAATAAATTGTTGAATCGTATTTTTATTAATATTTATAGGGGTTTCCACAATTTGATGGGCCTCAAGGAACAATATTAATTTCTCAACATCCAAAAGATAGTTGCTAATGGAATTCTTGGACAGACCCCGTTCCAAATTTAAATAATGTTGAAAATCCTGAAGGGCTTGGTTCCATTTCATAGGTTAAATATAGTATACATTTTTATGTTAAAATAGGATATACGGTTTAACTCTTGTTACAATGGACTAATACTTTATGCGCTTCTTTTTTTATGAATTACAATTTCTTACTTTTATCACATGAAGATCATCATTATCAACGGACCAAACCTGAACCTTTTGGGCAAGCGCGAACCGGAGGTTTACGGAAAAACAACTTTTGAGGAGTATTTTGCCACCCTGCAATTCAAGTTTAAGGAGGTGCAATTGGAATATTATCAGTCCAATATAGAAGGCGAAATCATAAATAAATTGCACGATTGCGGTTTTGAGGGATATCAGGGCATTATCTTGAATGCCGGGGCCTATACCCACACCTCCATTGGTATTGGCGATGCCATAAAGGGAATCACCACCCCTGTGGTGGAAGTACATATTAGCAATACCTTTGGGCGGGAGGAGTTTAGACATACCTCCTATATTTCCCCTGCGGCCAAAGGCGTAATTTTGGGCTTTGGGCTAAAAAGCTATGACCTGGCCGTACAAAGCTTTTTAAATGCAGGCTAAAGTTGCGAATAGGGAAAACACTAGCTATCCAAGTTGAGTACATTAATTGGACAATAACAAGGAACTGTGTCAAAAAAAAACATAGGCTTTACCTGTTAAAATTGCCACTGGTATACTGTCAACTGTTCACTGCCTGCTATCTACGCCATCTGGGGCTTTAAATATTTCTTGTCTATATAAAAAGTGCCAAAAGGGACCAGGGAAGCAATAAATAAAATGGCAAACATCTTTAGGTCCCACTTTTTTTCCACACAGACCAGGATGGCCAGCACTACATAGGCCATGAACAAAAATCCATGGGCATACCCTATATAGATATTGGGTTCCGGTATTTGGGCCAAATATTTTAAGGGCATCCCAATGCCGAAAAGCAATAGATAGGAAATACCTTCGAGGATTGCGGTCAGACTAAAAATTTTCAACATATCTTTTTCGGTGAGGTTTGTATTGAACTATTTTATAAGACCCGCCAGGGTAAATGGTCCAACGGGTCTAAATTATAAAAGAACTATGTCTTTGATCCAAATTTAAATATGTATTACTTCTCCGTACGCATGTGCCACAGCTTCCATTACCGCTTCGCTCATGGTAGGATGGGGGTGTACCGCTTTTAGGATCTCATGTCCGGTAGTTTCCAATTTACGGGCCACCACAGCTTCGGCTATCATATCGGTAACTCCGGCACCTATCATGTGGCATCCCAGCCATTCGCCATATTTGGCATCGAAAATTACTTTGACAAAGCCGTCCTTGTTGCCGGAGGCACTGGCTTTTCCACTGGCCGAGAACGGAAATTTGCCCACTTTTATATCGTACCCCTTTTCAATGGCCTGCTTTTCGGTCAGTCCCACCGATGCTATTTCCGGTGAGCAGTAGGTACAGCCGGGAATATTCCCATAATCCAAGGGCTCTACATGCATATCCGCAATTTTTTCAACACAAAGTATACCTTCCGCCGAGGCCACATGGGCCAAGGCTTGTCCGGGAACAACATCTCCAATGGCGTAGTATCCCGGAATATTGGTCTGGTAGTAGTCATTTACCAAAATTTTATCCCTATCAGTGGCAATCCCTACTTCTTCCAAACCTATATTTTCTATATTAGATTTTATACCAACAGCAGACAATACGATATCGGCTTCGAGGATTTCTTCACCTTTACTGGTCTTTACGGTAGCTTTCACTCCGGGACCGGAGGTATCCACCTTGGTTACCTCGGAGGAGGTCATAATCTTTATCCCGGTCTTTTTAAGGCTTCGTTCCAATTGTTTGGAAACTTCTTCGTCCTCTACAGGTACCACATTTGGCAAAAACTCCACTACGGTTACTTCGGTACCCATGGCATTGTAGAAATAGGCAAATTCTATGCCTATGGCCCCACTGCCCACTACAAGCATTTTCTTTGGTTGTTGATCCAGGGACATGGCCTCGCGGTAGCCTATGATCTTTTTGCCGTCCTGTGGCAAACTGGGCAGTTCCCTACTCCGTGCCCCTGTGGCAATAATAATGTTATTGGCCGAATACTCGGTTTCTTTGCCATCGCCTGACTTTACACTGATCTTTTTGCCCGGTTTTAGGGTTCCGTAACCTTGTATGACTTCAATTTTATTTTTTTTCATCAAGAATTGAACGCCTTTGCTCATGCCGTCCGCTACGTTCCTACTTCTCTTTACCACCGCATTAAAATCTTTGTCCACTCCTTCGGCCTTTAGTCCGTAATCGGCCGCGTGGAGCAAATATTCGAAAACCTGAGCGGATTTCAATAGTGCCTTGGTAGGGATACACCCCCAATTTAAACAAACGCCACCTAGATTTTCTTTTTCTATAATGGCAGTCTTAAATCCCAATTGGGAAGCCCTGATTGCGGCTACATAACCTCCGGGACCACTACCTAATACAATAATATCGAAATTGCCCATTTATATTTTTTTTGGTAAATAAATTATGAAGTCGCAAAGTTACAAAACCATACCGAATCCACACAGATGCCGTTTTAAATTAATTGGAATAAATAGGGCGGCCCAATAAAATGGGGGAGTCCACAGTGGGCAGGGCAGTGGGCAATAATTTTTTTGCTACTGGCCTATGGCTTAAGTAAACAGTGGCAGTGGGCAGTTTTCTTTTTTT
>CBFGWQ010000282.1:0-3651 GCA_965652575.1 uncultured Arenibacter sp.
TTTTACGGAACCCTCTAATATTAATAAAGTTGGGCCTTCCCCAACAGAAAGCTACACAATGTCCTTAGCACCAATTTAGCAGAATTGATACTTAACAAACACCTGAAATTTTTAATATTTAATCCGCAAGAACCTAGTTCAAAATAATGGTAAAATCAATCAAAACCTTTGTTATTGTTTTTTGGCCAACTTTAGAGCATAGTCCAATTGGGCATCCTCATGGGCAATTACATCCTTAAGTGTAGATTTTATGGTATAGTCGGGAAGTACCCCTTGGCCTTTTTCCTTAATCGGTTTTACCGGATTGTCGTATCGGTCTTTGGGAATGGTAATGCGAATATCACTATTGGGCAGCACCGTTGTAAAGGTTTCGCCCGCAGCACCTCCATAATAGGCACCCCCTGTTTCCTCTCCGATGAATATTCCTCTTACATTGCTATGAGCGATGGCCGCAAAATTCGAGGCGGTCGAAAAAGTAAGACCATTGATCATAAAGATGATCTTTCCTGTAAAATTCCATTCCTTCTGAGGTCGGATTTCTTCAGTAGAACTTTCCAGGGGAAAGAAATGGAAAGGCCTATTGGCCAAATAGGAGTACAATAGCGCACCATAGGCATCGTCCCCTCCTGAATTGTTCCTTAGATCCAGTATCAGGGTCTTTGTTTTATGCTCGTTTATTTCCTTGAAGGAGGTAGCCAAAAAACGTTGGAAATCCTCCCCTGTTCTCATCAATTCCTTACTGTGAAAGCTTCTAACCGTGAGCAGGGCAATATTGTTTTTAAAAAAATCAATTTTAAGGTTTTTATCTATGTTTCGATCAAAGCTTAAACATTGGGAGTTACCGATAAAATCGGATTGTATGGTGGTTGTAGAAATCATCCCATCTACAGTTTTGTATTCAACAAGATATTTATTGGCCCGTCCATAAACCCAACTATATAAATAGGGAAATCCTTCATAATTGAGCTGCCAATATTTTTTTGATACGATTTTCCCGTCGGACTTCATGTATTTGAACAATCTTTCCTTTAAATCGTTTATCGGAACCCCATTGACGGACAAAATTTCCGTTCCGACGGGAAGATTATCATATTTGTTACAGGCCACGAGCGCCCTCTCCTCGTTGAACCAAAGCTGTACCGGGAACATTTTTATTTTTTCCCTATAATATTCCATTAGCTCGGTAGGTAGTGACATGCCCGTATGGCCATTTTGAACGGCACTGATCAAATAGCGGACAATGGTTCCGAATTCGAATTGGTCCATTGGACGGTTCAATTTTTCAAACAATTTACCGCATAATCCCTTCAATTGGTCTTTGCTCTTATATCGGGTAATGTCCCCGTGCTCCCTTTGAAGGGCTTCAACGAATATCTTCAAGTCTTCTTGCAATTCACGGGGCGCAAGCACACTCCTGACAATTTTTTTCTTGGGCTCCCCACCGATAATTCTGGTATGACAGGTGTCCTTTTTGTTCAGAACAATTAGAAAGTCATAAGATCTATTATGCTCCACCACGAAAGAAATCGAGTCCTTATCCGTATAAAAAGTGACATCCCTGGCTTTTTCCGAGGGGAGGCTATAGTATCTATCAGGGTCCATTTCCGGTGAAAGGGTCCACACCCCTTTTTGGAAAGTTTCCCCATCTTTTATATCGACCTTTTTCGAGTTGGCATGGATTATCGGGAGATCTTGCTGTGCGATCGACCAATGTCCGAACGTTATAAATATTATGCCTAGGGCAATACTGTTCCTTACCCATATACGGGCATTCTTTATCCTTATCATATTAAAAAGTGTTTAGGTGTACTTAATTATTATTTTTTTCTCTTTTGAAGGAAAAAGTGATAGCCCAAAAAGCTAAAGGCTATACTGAATGCCATTATGGCAAGGGAATGAATGCCCAATGGCATTGTGTAGTTAACGATTGTCAAACCGAACCCTATCCCAGCCATCAATGCAAACCATTTAATATTAACATAGTTTTCCTCGTCGGCACCGGATCGTAAAATGGTAGAAATTTGTCCCTCCGAAATTCCCTTGTCAATAATTCTGTTCTTGATCTTGTTATCAAAAATACGTTTGACCATAGTCAGGATGAACACCAGCACTATGATGAGTACAAAAATCAATGCAATTGTATTGAACAAATCCTCGTTGTCGAAATCTCCGATATAGCGAATCTCTCTATTGGCTCGAACACTTGAAGCTCCTAAAAAGAAAAATATAATTAAGATTGTAACGATATGCTTTTTCATTTTAATGTTTTGTTATGACTTAATATATTAGACAGGTATGTTAGTTAGTTGTTGCAAATATTCAATAGGACTCCAATAATTTCATCCGCTCCTTATATTTTTTGTAAGAATCCAACAAGAGGGAAACCAACACCGAACAGGCTGATGTTAATGCCAAGTAAAGATGTGTGGACAAAATGGCCGAAAACAAACTTCTTAATCCATAAATGGCAAGACAAGTCAAAATTGCCCCAACGACGGCGAGACAACCGATCACTAAACCGGTCCATGAAAATTCCGGCTTTGATTTTTCCAGCTGGGGCAGGACATGTTCGGCGACATTAAAATCAAAAACCGGTGCGGGTTCCCTGCCAATTTCCGAAAAAAGAAGCTTATAGGTGTCGACTTTTTCCTGGCAATGTTCGCACACATCAATATGCTGATCGATTTCAAGGGTCCTATCCTCCATGTCGAACGTGTATTCCTGAATTTCTTCCTCGGATAAATGTTGCTTTTTCATAGCTCGTGTTTTTCGAATTTCGCCAAAAGATTTTTTTTAATTTCCTTTCTTGCCCTGTACAGATAATTCTTAACTGTACCTTCCGGAAGCTGGGCCACTTCCCCAATCTGGGCATAGGTCATTTCCTCATTGTGGTATAAAGTGATCAATGTTCTGTACACCGGTGTGAGCTTTTCGATTTCCTTTTTCAATATAACCGAGAGTTCCTTTCGATGGATAAGCTTTTCTATTTCGTTATTATAGGAGATATTCACATTATTGTTCAATAGATCTAAGGTCTCTTCTTCGGTTTTTTCCTCCTCATCTGTCCTTTCGATCAAGACCGGCCTATTTTTTTCCAGATAATTGAGGCAGGTATTATAGGCAATCTGGCCGATCCACGTGGAGAGCTTGGAACGGAACCTAAATTTGGCCAAGCCCTTAAAAGCTTTTAAATATACATCCTGAACGAGGTCCTTCCGATCTTCCCCGTTGCTCACCATCTTAAAAATGATCTGTGCAACAAGTCCTTCGGTATTTTTTATGACCATCCCAAATTCATGGGTATGGCCCTCCAGTATCCTCTGGACCAATTTCCGGTCGGCCTCATTATTTAATCTTGCTCTTCCCAATATATATGATTAGACAGGTTATCCGTCATATTGTTGCATTTCCGTTATCTAAAGTAGCAAAAGGTTCAGAAGTCATTGAGTTTAAAATCTGGAGTAGAGGATTCTAAATATTGGAGTTCCGACCTAATAAGGTAGAGAGGGAATGGGGCCTATAAAAAAGAATAAACATCGGCACCGGGGTTCGGCCCACCTAAACCATATTCGATTTCTAATTTAATTGGTCGTCCGGCATTTCGATTTTTATTTTGGGATTTAGTTTACGGTTTTATGAAACGACCTTTTT
>CBFGWQ010000283.1:0-3620 GCA_965652575.1 uncultured Arenibacter sp.
TGTTATTCAGGTAGATAATTCTACTGGATTATCCTTTATCCGAAGTTATTATTTTTATTGATGCACATTCCGCCTTTTTATCCCAACAGCATTTTTTTTATAATCAACTACATCCTACATTGGATAATCGTATTTACCCTATAATCGAGATTAAACCTGCCTACCGCAGGCAGGTGCTCCTACGCTTGCCCGACAAGCGTTCAGGTGGGCCTGCCTTTGTCGGCAGACAGGCTTGCCCCGAGGTAGTTTACTACATTGAAAATTAAGCCATTGATCATAAAAACTGTTTAAGAGACTGTCTAAATTTTATTTTTGGAATATTTTGCCGGAATTACTTATATCCCTATTTTTCAATCCAATTCCAACGAATCCAATGCAAATTAAAAAACTGCTCCAAGAAAAGGGGGGACATGCCAGGCCTACAATACCCAGAAGGTACCATGTTGTATTCTGGATAATATATTTTACCTTCAACTCCATTCGTTGGGGAAGCTATTTTGGTGATTATTGGCATTCGTTCAAATCAAATCTGGTAGAATTTCCACTGCATATTATTATCGTATATTTTAATATTTATTATTTGGTTCCCAAATTCATAATAGGCAGGAAGTATAAAACCTACCTTGCCCTTTTTTCCATTGTACTTGCCCTGCACTACTTTGTTCGAATAGGCCTTTTTCATTGGCTTGTTCCCAGTAACACCGCTACGGAAGTGCAGGCTGCCCACGGATTGTTCAGTTTTAACCATATTGTTACGGTTACCCTGGGCGAGATCTATGTTATCGGATTGGTCTCCGCCATTAAGTTCACTATAGATTATGTTATTGAACTGAACAAGAACAATCTTCTTCTGGAGCTTCAGTCCGAAACCGAAATGAAATATCTCAAGGCCCAGATCCAACCCCATTTCTTCTTCAATACATTGAACAACCTATATGCCCTTACCCTTAAAAGATCAAAAAAAGCAGCAGAGGTGGTTTTAAAATTGTCCGAGATCATGGAGTATATGATATATGATCTGAACAAAAAAAAAATACCCCTGCGCAAGGAAATCAACTATATAGAAAATTATATTGAATTGGAAAGGATAAGAAAAAAGGACCTGGTAACATCCAATATTGAAATTATAGGACAGGTGGATGATGTAATGCTTCCGCCATTTCTTTTTCTTCCCTTTGTTGAAAATTGCTTTAAACACGGACAATTGGGCAATGGAAAGCTATTTATGGAAATGAAATTTATTAGAAATGAAACGCATTTGGAATTTTACCTTAAAAATGATTTTGAAAAAAGCAAAAATGCACGCGACAACTCCGGAATTGGACTCATAAATATAAAAAGGAGATTGGAATTGTTATATGGAAACCTGTTTGAATTGGAGAATTATCCTTCAGGCGGTCATTATATGGTTGCCTTAAAAATCCCAATTAAATGAAACCCACATGTTTAAAACAATCTTTAAACACAGAAGAATGATTATTTTTAAGCATCAAACCTATCCATACCGGTACAAGCGGAGGTTACACCCGCCAGAATGACTTTGCCGGGCTGGTGTGACTCCCGATAGCTATCGGGATGAAAAACCTGTCTGCCGAACAGGCAATAAATATAGAGTATATGAAAATTAATTGTCTAATCATTGATGATGAGCCCCTTGCCATAAGTATTTTGGAATCGTATATCAAAACCCTGGACTATATGAATATTGTAAATTCATATACCAATGCGGTAGATGCCCTTTCCGATATTAAAGAGGGAAACATAGACGTTATATATTTGGACATCAATATGTCCCGAATAAACGGACTGGAATTTCTCCGCACCCTAAAAAATCACCCTTTAATCATAATAACAACGGCCTATAGGGAATATGCCTTGGAAAGTTACGAGTTGGATGTACTTGATTACTTGGTAAAACCCATACCTTTTAACAGGTTTTTAAAATCGTCCAATAAGCTTGTAGATCGGCTTAAGGCCAAAAATGAAAACAGTGGCCGCCTCATGCCGGACCCACATGTATTTGTAAAAGTGGATAAGAAAATGGTGAAGGTCAATTTAAATGAAATCCTATATATAGAAAGCCTTAAGGATTATATCAAAATTCACACCACCAAAGGTAATTTAATAGCCTATAAGGCATTGTCCAGCATTGTTGAGGAGCTGCCCTCCAAAAATTTCGTCAGGGTGCACAAATCATATGCAATAGCCATTGACAAAATTACTGCCGTTGACGGGAACAGTATCGAAATAGATTCAAAAAGTATCCCCATTGGCCGGATATATTTAAAACGGACCAGGGAACTCATCTTTTCCGGGAACTCCATTGCCCCCAAGAATTTTAGCCACCCTAAAGAGGAGGGGGCAAGTTAAGCGTTTATGATGGAAGGCCTTCCTAAGGACGCTCGTATCCTGTCAAGCCCAAACTACGGGTAATTTAAACATTGACCGGACACTACACTCCCCTTTTCAAATCCACTCCAAAAAGCAATAGGAAAATTCCTTTCATTTTATCATCCAAGGATTTCCGTAAAATGGTAAACGCCTTGGTAATATGGCCTTCTACAGATTTGGTGGAAATATTTAAGTATTCGGCAATCTCAATATTGGTAAGCCCTTCTTGCTTACTCAACACAAAAGCTTGTTTGCATTTTGGCGGTAGGTTATCAATTTCCTTTTTCACTTGTAAAATAATTCTTTCAAACGAACTTTCGGAGTCTTCCTGAACAAACACCCCCAAGGAATCAATGTGTACTTTTTCCAAGGAAAAAATAGGTCTTATTTTCCGGTAATGGTCAACAAACCCATTGTATACGGATTTGTACAAATAATTTTTTAGATCAACATCATCCTTCAACTTTTTGCGTTGTTTCCAAATCTTAATAAATACGTTCTGAACGATATCCTCTGACAAATCGTAATCTCCGGTTAACCCAAAAGCATACGTACATAGCCTATGATGGTAGGTTTCCACCAAACAGGTATAGGCTTTTGCATCCCCTCTTTTCAATCCTTGAACAAAGGAAACTTCGTTGATGTAATCCATTATCGTTATAGGATATTTGTAATAATCATTATAGTTATTTGCCAAAATAGAAAAATAATTATCAAAAAAGCAAGGGTTGTCTAAAATTGTTGCGTTTAAATTATGGATTTCCGTGTTTGATTTCTAAAATAATGCAAAACCTGATCGCAAAATACTTCACAAAACAAGCATCCCTCTCCGAGTTGGACGAGCTTACCGAGTGGATCGAAGACCCTGCCCATAAGGAGGAGTTTATACAATATGTAAAAATCAATCATGCAATCGATTTTAACATGAAAGAGTATGGTAAGGATAAATCCAAAAAGTTGTTGCTGAAATTCATCGAAAAGGAAAAGAGGGTACAAAAAGTAAGGCAAACCTTCCATATTGTAAAATATGCCGCGGTAATCTTGATTTTTCTGGGCATTGGTTTCATTTTTAAGAATGGATTTCCTGACAATATACCTACTTCAATAGATTCTAATACTACAACGCCCATAACCATAAACAACAAAATTGAAGTGGGCACGGACAAGGCTACCCTTACCTTGGAAGACGGTTCCAGTATAGATTTGGAAAAAGGAAAAACGGTACGTAC
>CBFGWQ010000284.1:0-3620 GCA_965652575.1 uncultured Arenibacter sp.
TGAGCCCATAATTATTCGCTGTACCGCTTAGTCGGTTGATTTCATTTATCAAGTCCAATAAGAACATTAATGGCACCACGGCGATACAATAGTTCACTTTACCCATATTTTTTGATTGGAAAGTCCGATATTCATTATAAATAACCGACTTATTAGTTTAATTTTGGATAAAAGGAGGATTCAATGGGATAATTCCCGTAATGAAATTATAAGCGTATCGACTAAGAAAAAGCGTAGGTTTCTATTGTAAGATTGTGCAACTTTATCATTAATGCCGGAACATTGTAAAACACATAGTACTGCAATTTTAATATTTGCCAATTCCTCTAAGGAAGAATTGAAATATAAGCCTATGCCCAAAGGTAGGGTTTTGTTCGATGGCTTAACCGAACATGCCTTGAAGACGGCAAGGAAAACAGGCCTTCCTTATTTTCTAATATCGGAAAAAGAACAAATTGGGAGTGGTTTTGGAGAAAGGTTCGTAAATGCTATTGGCTCTATTTTTGGGATGGACTTTGATAAGGTGATCGCTATAGGCAATGATACACCGCAATTGCAAGCCTACGATATTATCAGGGCTTCTGAACTGATCTGTGCGGATAGTGCTGTTTTGGGCCCTTCCATGGATGGAGGATTCTATCTGATCGGACTTCATAGATGCCAGTTTGATGCCAGGGCCTTTATGGAATTGCCTTGGAAATCAAATACCCTTACCAAAAAGATAAGTTCACTAATCGAGGTCTCCGGCGTGGATGTTATTCGTCTTAGAGTCTTGTCGGATTTGGATACGAATGCGGATTTAAAAAAGATT
Source organism: uncultured Arenibacter sp. (assembly GCA_965652575.1). GTDB lineage: Bacteria > Bacteroidota > Bacteroidia > Flavobacteriales > Flavobacteriaceae > Arenibacter. The sequence continues at coordinate 812 of CBFGWQ010000284.1, forward strand.
CTTAAAGGGTTGAAGGATACGTCGGACTGGATTTTTCAAATAATTCTTTTCCTGGTTACATCAACCGGAAAGATTCCTGTTCAAGGGTTTGTTCTACCAAGTCTTAACATCAACAGCACCTATTTTAATAAGGGATCGCCTTACCACACCATTAACTACTAGCAGCGGTTGGGGAAATCAATTTCCACATCCATCTTAACCCATTTCAAGGAAAACCTTTATAAGAGGACAGTACCACAGTATGTTATTGGGCCGCCCTCATCTATGTTTCGGTCTACAGCTATGGGAATAGTACAAATTAACAATAGCGGAAACCATGACAACATAGGTTTCCCATAATAACTTAATAATATATATACAATGGCAGATTCTTATTATGACCCGGCAGATCTACGAAAGTTTGGAAATATTACCGAATGGAGCGAAGAATTGGGAAACAAGTTTTTTGATTACTATGGAAAAGTATTTGAAGAGGGGGCCCTGAGTGCCAGGGAAAAATCTTTGATAGCGTTGGCCGTGGCCCATGTGGTAAAATGTCCCTATTGTATTGATGCCTATACCAAAGATGGTCTGCAAAAAGGAATAACCAAGGAAGAGATGATGGAGGCGGTACATGCAGGGGCAGCTATTGAAAGTGGGGCCACCCTGGTACATGGAGTTCAAATGATGAATAAGTACAATAAGCTATCCATGTAAAAGATCTGGTCGTGACCATAATCAATTAAGATATGTTCTAGCATTGATTTTATAGGATTTTGGACCGATATGCTGGACGTTTTGTAATTATTTGGGATATTGAAATACTAACATCGAAGATCCATTAAAATGGCATTAAAATCTTTAAAGGCAAGGAAAAATGCCCTTGTTATGCATAATAAGCAATTGAAAATTCTTGAAGGCGGTATTTTCGAAAATGGCGAATTGCCCTATTTTAAGGATAAAATAGCCCAGATAGGGCAGTTCCCTTTACGCCCCAAAAAATTGGAAATCCTACAGATCAATGTTGGCTATATGTGCAATCAGGTTTGCGAACATTGCCATGTGGACGCAGGTCCTGATAGAAAGGAAATAATGACCCGGGAAACTATGGAGCAATGTTTGGAGGTGATCCGTAATACAGCTGCCCATACTTTGGATCTAACAGGGGGTGCCCCGGAGATGAACCCCAATTTTAGGTGGTTTGTGGAAGAGGCCGCCAAGGCAGGAGTGCAGGATTTCATAGTACGTTCCAATCTGACCATTATAAAGGCCAATAAGAAATATCATGATCTTCCGGAGTTTTTTAAAAAATACAATATCCATGTTATTTCGTCCATGCCCCATTACACCCGTGGAAAAACGGATAAACAACGGGGGGAAGGAGTGTTCGATAAGTCGATCAGGGCACTCCGGGAATTGAACGCCGTTGGATACGGGATGCCGGACAGTTCGTTGAGATTGGATCTGGTCTATAATCCGTCAGGTGCTTTTTTACCCGGGGACCAGGCAGCACTGGAGCGCGACTTTAAAAAGGCCCTGATGGAAGATTTTGAGATTCAATTCCATAATCTCTTCGCTATAACAAACCTGCCCATAGCCCGTTTTTTGGATTATTTGATGGCTTCCGGGAATTATGAGGATTATATGTATTCCTTGGTGGAGGCCTATAATCCTGCTGCAGTAGGGAATGTGATGTGTACCAATACTATTTCGGTGAGCTGGGATGGATGGTTGTACGATTGCGATTTCAATCAGATGTTGGGCCTTAAAGTGGCCAGTAAAATTAAACATATAAAGGACTATAACGAAGAGGTTCTATCAGATAGGAATATCATAGTTTCACAGCACTGTTATGGTTGTACGGCAGGAGCGGGGAGCAGTTGTCAGGGGGCCGTTACCTAATACCGTATTTGTTTTTATATAAAAAGAAGGCACTTTTTAATTTATAACGGAAAGGACCAATTGGTTTGTTCAAGTCCAAATAATGGCCCAATTATGGTTTTTCAGTGCATTTTATCGATTTAAATTTATTTTTAGCGCGTATTTTTAAATAAATGGCCATAATTGGAGTTAGGGTAACAGACTTAAAAGTCTGTTTTACCGAAAACCAAATCTTATGGAAAAACAATTGAAGCGCATGGCTACCATGCAACGTATACAAACCACCGGCTTGGAACTATTTTATCAAAAGGGCTATTTTAATACGAGTATAGATGATATTTTAAAGGAACTCTCCCTTTCCAAAGGAGCCTTTTACTACCATTTTCAATCCAAAGAGGAGTATTTTATAAGTATTGTGCAGAATCTGCTTTTCAGAAAGGTCTATAGTAGTTTAATAGAGCCTATAGAAGGTCAGGAAGATCCCTTGAACAAGATTGTGGCCTGTTTTGATGATGCCCTTGAAACAGCTGAGCATAATTTTCTGGATTACGGATTCGTTTTGAGTAATTTCATTACCGAATTTAACGGCAAGAATCCGGATATAATGAATTACCTTCAGGATATTTTGAAGGTGTGGGAAGTTAATTTGGTAACGGCCCTTCAAAAGGGAAAAACGGACGGATATGTAAACAGGCATATAGATAGTGAAGCCGTGGCCACCTACCTTATTTCGTCCTACATCGGTATACGGACGTTAATGGTTGAAGGCAATAGTAAGATGCTGCGCTATAAATATATACAACAGCTTCGTCAATACTTTAAATTAATAGAGTACAAGGAACCGGCATAGTTTATAGTTTTTAGGATTAGGATTGCCCGTTGCTTAAATAGCTAAATGTGCGACTTCTCGTCGCTAATGCTTCGCTCCGTCGAAGTAACTGCTACGGTC
>CBFGWQ010000285.1:0-3585 GCA_965652575.1 uncultured Arenibacter sp.
GGTTGCACATGTGGATCGGAAAATTCCGGATTGGTAACAAACGTTTCATCCGTAAGCAATTTTAAAAAGCTTATAATGGCATTTTTTTCAGCTTCTGAAAGTGATAGGCTTTTTCCATCCGGATCATTACTAACATTGGAAATGAACGTACTCAGGGTTTTACTTGGTTTAATATGTGCATTGTAATGGTCCAAAACTTCTTCCAGGGTATTAAATCTTCCATCATGCATATACGGTGCTGTTAATGCAATATTTCTTAATGTAGGGACCCTGAAGCGACCAAGATCCATTTCCTGACCTGTAAATTCCATACGTCCAATATCCTTGGCAAGCGTATCCAGGCCATTATTGTGAAAAAGATTTTTGAACAGCTTTGGGGAGCCATGGCAATGGGCACAATTCGCCCCCCGGATATGCTGTTTTGGTTTTGGAGCTGTCATAAACAAATTGAGGCCCAAAAGTTCCTGTTCTGTTGGAGTATAAGTGCCATTCAGGTATTGGTCATATAAAGAATTTGACGATATTAAGGTACGTTCAAATTGTGCTATTGCCTTCACAATGCGATCTTCCGTTATTTCGGCAGAGCCAAATGCCTTTTTAAAAAGGGAAGGGTACTTTGCGGTGTTTTTTAGTTTGGCAGCGGATTTGTTTAAGGCCCGACCCATTTCATGCTTATCCGTAAGGGGAAAAACCGCTTGTTCTTCCAGGGTATTGGAACGACCGTCCCAGAATAAATTTTTAACCCACAATAGGTTGGTTAAGGACATGGCATTGCGTTTGGTCAATGTGCCATCGACTCCGGAACTGAATTGTTTTCCATCTGTAAAAGCCAGTTTTTGTATATGACAGCTTGCACAGGAAATTTTATTATTGTCCGATAGTTTGGTTTCATAGAACAGCATTCTTCCCAAGTAAACACCTTCCTTGGTCAAAGGATTGTTTTTGGGAATTGTATAATTGCCTCCGAAGTATGAAGGATATAAAAGTTCATAAGGTTCGGGATTCCACGAATGGGAAATTACAAAGGAAAATAGGAACAGGGAAACAAGTAGCAGCACTGTTTTTTTGCCAATTTTTTGTATGTTGTTGGACATATCCATCGTTTTCGGATATCATTTGTACCTATAGACCAAGTTCACAAAATAATTTTTTCCTGCTTCAGGAAAGCCTTCTATCAAAGAATAATTTTTGTCGAATAAATTGTTTATGCCCGCCTCCAGCTCTATGCCCCGTTTAATGAAAACGGTTGTCTTTGCATTGACCAAATTGTAGGCCTTGGCAACTGTCCCGTAACTGGTACTGAACCGATCACTATTATATTCAGTGCTTAAAAGAATATTCGCACGATCGGGAAACGTATAATCAACATATCCAAACACTTTGTGTTTAGGGACATTGGTAAAAAGGATGTCCGGATCTGTCCGGTTTTTTCGTTCGATAAATGTATAATTTGCACCTGCCATAAACCGCTTTGCAATTTTATAATCCGTACTTATTTCAAAACCCTGGAATAGTGCATTGCCGGCGTTTTGTAACTGAAACCTATCGGGTTGGACATTATCTACCTGTTGAATAATATCAGAAATATCACTTCTGAATAAACTTGTATGCAGCCTTAGCTTGTCATTTATTTTTCCAGCGTAGGTAAGGTCGTAATTCAGTGCAACCTCCGAAGTTAAATCAGGATTGGGAATGGCCATGCCCATTCGATACGAGTATCGGTCTTTTATTGTGGCAAATCGGGTTTTTCTGGAAACCAAACCTTTTAATGAATTGTTCGTGGCAAAGTCCCAAAACAACCCAACTTGGGCGTTTATTGCCGAATTTCCATTGGATGGAAAATTTGTTATTTCTTGAGTGGAGCTATTGAAATCCTCTGCTCTGACACTCTTGCGTGTATTGAACCCCAAACCCGGAACTACAGCCAGTTCCGAAATAATTTGATAAGTATGCTCCACACTGATGGAGAAGGTATTGTCTATAAAATTTCGTTGAGGTTCTCCCAAATTATTTTCCCTATGTACATCATGTTTGTACTGAACACCAAATTTTAATAAATTATTGGAGGTTAAACTGGTTTCCAACTCAGCGTTCCCGCCTAAAGTGAAGTCGTCATAATAGCTTTGGAAGGCAAAAGGGCGTGTTTGGGCGGTATAGCTGGCATCATCAAAACTGAAAAGGGCATTCACAAAGGTGTCATGGAACAATCTGGCTTTGAGCTTACTTTGTTCCGAAAGAGCTGTATGGGAGACAAGGAAGATACTTTCCTTATTCCATTCCGGCCACTGCCAAAATCTTGTATTTATCCTAGTATCATCACCAACATAGGGAGGGTTCCCTTTTTCTCCTTTTTGCAGGGAATATCCTATAACATATTCATCCGTAGCATTAGGGGTAAATCCTGCCTTGGCACTAAATTTAAAATCATCTCGGTATGAATTTTCGCGTTCATCGCCATCTTCAAAAGTTTTGGATTCATAATCGTTGGACAAAGGAAAAAAGGTTTGTTTAAGCTGTGACAATCCTAGCTGAAAGTAATATTTGCCAAGATTTGAGCCTGCATTTAAATTCCATCGGAAACCTTCACCGCCGAAAGCACCGACCCTTGCATTAACTTCAAGATCTTCTGTTGGTCTTTTTGAGACAAGGTTTATTGCGCCTCCCATGGTGTTGGCTCCATATAAGATAGATGCAAATCCTTTGGAAACATTAATTTGGGACAAATCAAAGGTTGTAAACCTTCCCATATCTACATATCCATCATATGGAACATACACCGGTACACCATCAATAAATACAGGGACCTGTCGTAAATCAAACCCTCTTATATAAATAACCGATTCATTTCTGGGCCCTACATTGGCCAAGGTAATGCCAGGAAGCACATTTAATGCATTTGAAATGTCCGTTCTATTGAACTTTTCTATCTTTTTTATGGATATCGTATTGGTGGTATCGATTGAGGCGCCATAGACCGACACTTCACCCAGTTGAAAGACCGGACTGCGAGAAACCAAACTATCAACCGTTTGCCCGAAACCATACCCCTTGCAAAAAATTGCAATAAGGAAGAGATATTTCATTTTCATAAAAATCGATATATATTGAAATATATATCGAAAGATATAAAATATCTTTACACTACTATAAATCGAGGTAGAAATTTAAATAAGTTCCAGAAGATTTTTCTCGTCGATAATAATTGCATTGAGCCGTTTGATCAATTCCTCGTATTTCTCCAAAAATTCCTTTCCATTTGGGGTAAGTTTGGCACCTCCCCCGCGTTCACCACCTTTTCGGGATATTACAAACGGACTCTTCCCACGGGTATTCAGGTCGGTAATTAGATCCCATGCCTTTTTATAGGACATTCCCATTGTTTTGGCAGCTTTGGCTATGGAGCCTTCCCGCTCAATTAACCTAAGAAGCTCTGCCGGGCCTGGTCCAAAATATTTTTTTTGGTCTATGTCGATCCAACAACGTAGTCTTATTTCTTTGTTTTTCATTTTCAGCTATTAAAACCCTATTTCAAATTTCATTTGATCTAAATTTCCTGATTAAAGTATCTAAAGCTATATTATTTAT
>CBFGWQ010000286.1:0-3575 GCA_965652575.1 uncultured Arenibacter sp.
CTAAAAGAAATGGAATAAGCCCAATATTGTTCCTTTTGGCAAGATCGGGAAATATTTCCTTGAATTCGCGGGTATACTCCTGACCCATATTGGGAGGAATTTGCATTCCGGCCAATATAATGGTCGTATTGGAATTTTTTTGTTGTACCAGCTCTATAATTTCCTGTAAGTTGCTACGGGTCTCTTCCAAGGGAATACCACGTAACCCATCATTGGCGCCAAGTTCCAGGACAAAAATTTCTATATCCGCATTAAGCACCCAGCCAAGCCTGTTTTTGCCACTGGCCGTAGTTTCCCCGCTCAACCCTGCATTCACCACTTTATAGGATAGTTGCAGGGAATCCAGCTTTTCCTGGATCAAAGCGGGAAAAGCTTCATTGGGGTCAAGGCCCATACCTGCGGTAAGACTATTTCCAAAGAACAAAATCACTTTACTTTCGCTCTTTGTTTCGATCTTGCCTTCACTGGATTTTTCCTCTTTTTCACCTGTATCTGCCTTCTTGGTAGCTATATTTCCACATGAACTGAAAAAAATGAATAATAAATAAGAAAATCTTAACAAGGTTCGCATGCGATATCGGATTAAAATCAAAATCATTTCTGTATTTTGCCTTTTTATGAAAACTATGGAACAAAAATCATAATGGCAAAGATATTAAACGTAGACAATTTAGGGAAAATCTATACCAACGGCCCTAAAAAACTTACGGTATTGCAAGATATTACCTTTAAGGTGGAGGAAGGGGATACTTTTTCCATCGTAGGTCCTTCCGGAAGCGGAAAAACCACATTGCTAGGCATATGTGCAGGTCTGGACCGTCCGGATTCGGGTACGGTGACCCTATGCGGTACGGAATTGGGCGGTTTGAACGAAGACGATCGGGCCATATTGCGCAATAGGAATGTAGGTTTTGTTTTTCAGGATTTTCAATTGCTGCCAACACTTACCGCTTTGGAGAATGTGGCCGTTCCCTTGGAATTAAGAGGGGATAAAAATGCTATAAAGATCGGGATGGAGCTATTGGACAAGGTAGGTCTGCAACATCGATTCCATCATTATCCTTCACAGCTCTCCGGTGGGGAACAACAGCGCGTTGCCCTGGCAAGGGCATTTTCCAACAAGCCTTCCATATTATTTGCCGATGAGCCTACCGGTAATTTGGATGCCGAAACAGGGGAAAAGGTGGAGCAATTACTTTTTCAGCTGAATGCGGAAGCAGGTACTACCCTGGTCATAGTTACCCATGATTTGGAATTGGCTGCCAAAACCAAACACATATTAAGATTAAAAGGGGGTAGGATTATTGCCAATCAAGAAACCGTAACATCGTGAACGGACATAACAGTATTTCAAAGTCCGGATTCCAATGGCTTCTAAAAATGGCATGGCGTGACGGAAAGGCGAGTAAAAGAAAACTTTTTCTTTTTATGGCTTCCATTATTATGGGGATTGCGGCGGTAGTCTCTATCCAGTCTTTTGGGGATAACCTGAAAAAAAACATCTCCCTACAATCCAAATCCTTAATGGGTGCCGATTTTATAATAGATAGTAGAAATCCTCCCAATGAAAAGGTTTTGGGAATAATGGATTCCCTTGGCGGGGCCAATGCCAAGGAGATCAACTTTCCTTCCATGGCCGCTTTCCCAAAAACAGGCGCTTCCAAGTTGGTACAGATACGTGGAATTGAAGGGGAGTTTCCCTTTTATGGCACATTGGAGACAGTACCGACGTCGGCAGCGGAACATTACCAACAAAATGGGGAGGCTTTGGTAGATGCCACGGTTATGCTGCAATATAACCTTCAAGCCGGGGATAGTATTAAAATAGGAGAGCTTACCTTTCCTATTGCAGGCTCACTAATATCGATACCCGGAAGCTCGGGACTTTTCACTACCGTAGCACCGCCCGTGGTGATTCCCTATAGGTTTATTGATAAAACCGGATTGATACAAAAGGGCAGTAGGCTGGATTATGAATTTTATTTCGTACGGCCGGATACGGATCTGGAATCGCTTGAAAAGAAATTGGATCCCATATTGGATGCCGAAGGTGCCGATTTGGATACCCATACCTCCACAAGTGCCAATTTGGGCAGAAGATATGGTAATTTTGGTAAGTTCCTTAATCTGGTGGCTTTTATAGCCCTGCTCCTTGGTTGTATCGGAATTGCCAGTGCCATTAATATTTATATAAAGGAAAAGTTGAGATCTGTAGCCGTTCTAAAATGTCTGGGGGCTACAAAAAAGCAAACTTTCTTGATTTACCTGTTACAAATTGCAGGCCTCGGGTTATTGGGGGGTGCAATAGGTACCGTATTGGGTATAATCCTACAGCAAATATTTCCTTTACTTTTGGGGGATCTTTTACCGGTGGACATACAATTGTCCTTGGCACCCAAGGCAATGGCCATGGGACTTCTATTGGGCCTCTTTATGTCCGTGCTTTTCGCTCTTTACCCATTAATGGGCACCCTGTACGTTTCACCACTCCAGGCCTTAAGGGTACAGGAAGTGGATAGGTCCCGGTCTAGGCGTGGACTTGTTTTGGTCTCTTTGGCCATTTTAACCTTCTTGTTCCTTTTCTCATATTGGTTATTGAAGGATTGGAAATATTCCTTGTCCTTTGTTGCCGGCATTGTAGTAACCTTTGCCATAATGACCGGATTGTCCTCCCTGACCATGAAGGCCATAAAAAAATACTTTCCCACTAGCTGGGGTTTTACCGCCAGGCACAGTCTATCCAATCTTTTTAGACCGCAGAACCAAACCTTGACCCTGGTATTGGCCATTGGGGTAGGCACTTTTCTGATCAGTACCCTATATTTTACCAAGGACTTTTTATTGGCAAAATCATTTATGGGGACGGATGCCAATAGTCCCAATATAATTCTTTTGGATATCCAAACGGAACAGAAGGAAGCCGTGGCCAATACCATACAGCGCAACGGTCATACCGTGTTGACGGATATTCCCATAGTTACCATGCGGGTAAACAGTATAGCGGGAAAGTCTGTGAACGACATTAGAAAGGACACCACTTCCACTGTTAATTCGTGGATATTGAACCATGAGTTTAGGGTAACCTATAGGGATAGCCTTATCTCCTCGGAAGAATTGGAATCCGGGAAATGGGTCCATAAAGCAATTTCCAGGGATGAAGTACCCATTTCGGTGAGCGACAACTTTGCAAGGGATGCCAAGGTAGCGGTAGGGGACAGGCTTAGCTTTAATGTACAGGGCGTAATTATGAATACCATCGTTGCCAGTATAAGAACGGTGGACTGGGGCAGAATGCAGTTGAACTTTACCATTGTATTTCCCTTGGGTGTTTTGGAAGAGGCTCCACAATTCACAGTGCTTACCACCAATGTACCGGATGAAAATGCATCGGCCAGGTTACAGAAGGAACTGGTCCGGGCATTTCCCAATGTGTCCATTCTGGATATAAGGCAAATCCTGGTGGTCATAGAGGGTTTGCTGAACAAGATTTCATGGATCATTAATTTTATGGCATTCTTTAGTATCCTTACGGGAACAATTGTGCTAATGGGTGCGGTAAGGACCAGTAAATATCA
>CBFGWQ010000287.1:0-3573 GCA_965652575.1 uncultured Arenibacter sp.
TGAGCTATAGGACCATTTCCTTTTTTGCTTCCAACTTCAAATACGCTTATCTGAAAAAGCAATCGGGAACCGCAATTTGCGGATGCAATATTACTACTTATTTTTTAACGCTGCAAACAAATTGGGAAGCATAATTTACCCTTTACCAACTACGACGCCTTTAAATACATCCCCACAGTTATACTTTCTCTAGACCCGGAGCTTCCTGACAGAGCTCTATCAACACCCCATTGGTACCCTTGGGATGCAAAAAAGCCACCAGTTTATTGTCGGCCCCCATTTTGGGAACCTTGTCCAAAACCGTAAATCCCTCCTGGGACAGGCGCTCCATTTCTACCAATATATCATCCACCGCAAAGGCAATATGGTGTACCCCCTCCCCCCGTTTCTCCAAAAATTTGGCTATAGGGCTATTCCCATCCATGGCCTGCAATAACTCGATCTTATTGGGACCTGCCTTAAAAAAGGAAGTCTTTACCCCTTCCGATGCCACTTCCTCTGTTTTATAATGGGACACCCCCAATAATTTGGCAAACAGGGCATTGGAGGCCTCCAGATCATGTACCGCTATACCCAAATGTTCAATTTTGTTCATATTCCTCCTATTTATACTATCCAAATTCTTTCGATCCCATTACGGACCCACTTGCCCTTTCTTTCAATATCACCACATTGTCCATATTCAAAAAACGAATCGGTACCCCATCATAGAATCTATATAAATATATCGTATTTTTGTGCCATGGAGACACAAAGACAAAAGAAAATAGGCGGGGTCATTCAAAAGGATATAGCCGATATCTTACAGCGTGCCGCTACCGACGGCGGACTAAAAGGTACGCTGATATCGGTATCCAAAGTGTCGGTCACCACAGACCTTTCCATTGCCAAAATATATGTGAGCATTTTTCCGGCCAACAAGGGCAAGGAATTATTGGAGGGAATCAAATCCAATCAGCCAATGATCAAACATGAACTGGCCCAGCGTACTAGACATCAGTTAAGAAGGGTTCCAGAACTTTTGTTCTTTCTGGACGATTCCCTGGAATATATAGATGGCATTGAAAAATCGCTTAAAGGCGAAGAAAACCCTGTTAAGAATCCCGATCTATTGGAAAAAAGGAAAAAATCATAAGATTGAACTTCCCTTTATACATAGCCAAGCGGTACCTGCGTTCCAAGAGTAGCCAAAATGCGGTAAACATTATCAATTTCATTACCTTTCTGGTCATCGTTATCGGATCGGCAGCACTCTTTATCGTGCTTTCCGCTTTCGCAGGTTTAAAGACCTTTAGCCTTTCCTATACCAATATGGTGGACCCGGATCTTAAGGCATTGCCGCTGACCGGCAAATTCTTTGGCATATCGGAATCCCAGGACCAGGCACTTCAGCAACTACAGGACGTAGCCGCCTATTCCAAGGAAATTGAGGAAAAGGTATATCTGACCCATGACCAAAAGGCCCATATTGCCTATATAAAAGGAATAGATGCTGGCTTTCTAAAAACTACGCCCATAGATAGTAGCCTATATTTTTATGGCGATTGGGCCATAAACGGCCTACAGGGAATTGCCGGACAAGGTATTGTTAATCTATTGGGATTGGGCATCAACAATTTTCGGAGTCCCTTGGTGGTCCGTGTCCCCAAACCGGGTAAAGGCCTGTTGGGACAACGACAACTAAAGGACAGTTATAACGAGACCAATTTGGTCATCAGCGGTATTTACCAAATTGAGGAAGAACTGGATCGGAAATACATTTTTGCCGATCTGCCCTTGGTCCAGGCCTTGTTGGAAAAGGACAGTACCCAGTTCTCCGGTATCAACTTTAAACTAAAGAAAAATGCCAATATTCCCGAACTAAGACAGGAAATAGAAACTATTTTTCCCGATCAGGTCGTTTTAAAGGACCGTCGGGAGTTGAACAGTACCTTATATAGAATGTTAAATACAGAGAATCTGGCCACCTATCTCATCTTTACGCTCGTACTTATAATTGCCCTTTTTAATGTGGTGGGGGCCATTATCATGATGATTCTGGACAAACAACAAAATTCAAAGACCTTGTATAATTTGGGCACCACCATAAAGGCCCTTAGAAAAATTTATTTTGTACAAGGCCTATTGGTAACAGGGCTGGGCGGCCTCATCGGCGTGTTTTTGGGCTCCTTGTTAATAGGATCCCAATTGGCCTTTGGTTGGCTTAAAATAACGCCAAGCCTGTCCTATCCTGTGGAATATAGTTTGATCAACGTATTTATAGTATTGGCAACTATTATCGTATTGGGTATCCTTGCCTCCCTGATCGCCAGTAGTAGGATCAATAAAAAATTAATAGCGCATTAGCCTACAAATTCGAAATCCCCGAATTTTTCCATCACCTCATCAAAAGCCTCGAACACATCTGCCGAATGGTCACTGGTGACCATCTTCATACGGTACTCCTTAAAATTGGGTATTCCCTTAAAATAATTGGTATAATGCCTACGGGTTTCAAATACGCCCAATTGTTCCCCTTTCCAATCTATGGCCATTTGTAAATGACGGCGGGCGGCATTAACACGCTCCTCCATGGTAGGCGGCGCGGCATGGGTCCCTGTATTAAAATAGTGCTTTACCTCCTTAAAGAACCAGGGATAGCCTATACTGGCCCGGCCTATCATGGCACCGTCCAAACCATATTCGTCCCTCATTTTCACAGCCATTTCGGGACTGTCCACATCCCCGTTTCCAAAAACAGGAATATGCATCCGCTGGTTGTTCTTTACCTCCGCTATGGGTCCCCAATCGGCCTCTCCCTTATACATCTGTACCCGGGTTCTGCCGTGAATGGATATGGCCTTACAGCCCACATCTTGCAGACGCTCCGCAACCTCCACTATTTTAATGGAATCGGAATCCCATCCCAAACGGGTCTTTACCGTAATGGGCAGCTTGGTATGTTCCACCATGGCCTTGGTCAGGGAGACCATTAAATCGATATCCTTTAGTATTCCGGCCCCCGCCCCTTTGCTGACCACTTTTTTTACGGGACATCCAAAATTGATATCGATAATATCCGGACCGGACTTTTCCACTATCTCCACAGACTGGAGCATGGAGTCCAGATTGGCCCCAAAGATCTGTATCCCCACGGGGCGTTCCTTTTCATAGATATCCAACTTCATGACACTTTTGGCCGCATCACGAATAAGTCCTTCGGAAGAAATAAATTCGGTGTACACCACATCGGCTCCCTGCTCCTTACAAAGGGCACGAAAAGGCGGGTCACTAACATCCTCCATCGGTGCAAGCAACAATGGGAAATCCGGTAATTGAATGTCTCCTATTTTAGGCACAATAAATATCCTTTAAATTTTGGGACTGCAAAATTACCAAAAAAATCTATAATCCTAAATTTCAAGGGATAAGAATAACCTAACTACCCCATACAACGAAATTACATCCCTGTCGGTAAGGACTGGAGGATAAATTGGCTGTATGCTTTAAGCAGTAAACAATGGACAGTATGCAGTAAGGTCAGTAAGCAGCGAAATTAATTTTTAACGACTGTAAACTGCCACTGCCAACTGT
>CBFGWQ010000288.1:0-3530 GCA_965652575.1 uncultured Arenibacter sp.
AGGGCCGGACTACGTGGGCAACCACAGGAAACTATTTGTTTATTCAGGAGATTTTTAGGACCTTGGCCCCTAGAATATGTTTTTGTTTTAATTCCATCAAGGCTAAATTGGCATCCTCCAAAGGGTACACCTCCACCACAGGTTTAATACCTGCTTTTGCGGCCAGATCCAAAAAGTTGACCACATCCTTGGCGGTTATATTGGCAACGGATTTTATCTCCTTCTCCATCCATAGATGATCATTATATTTTAGGTTCCATAAATAGTTTTGATCCGTTTCTTCCTTTCTTATGGCATTGATTACCAATCTCCCCCCTTTATTGAGATTACGGAGTGCCTCCACAATAGGTTTCCATGCCGGAGTGGTATCTATTATACTATCCAACTTTACAGGAGGGGTAGTTGAGGTATTCCCCGCCCAGTCCGCTCCCAATTCCAAAGCGAAAAGCTGTTCTTCCCTTTTTCTGGAAAAGACATATATTTTGGTATTGGGATAACAATATTTCACCATTTTTAGCACCAAGTGGGCCGATCCCCCAAAGCCTGTTAGACCCAGACTATCCCCGTTGGCCAGTTTTGAAAGCTTAATGGAGCGGTAACCTATGGCTCCGGCACACAGGAGTGGCGCAGCCTCAGCATCGGAATAATAGGAAGGAATTAAATAGGCATATTTTTCAGTAACGGTCATATATTCCGAATAACCACCATTCACATCCTTACCGGTGGCCATGAAATCATCACATAGATTTTCATTGCCATCCACACAAAACTTGCACTTACCGCAGGCCGAATATATCCAGGCCACCCCTACCCGATCCCCAATCTTGAATTTGGTTGCCGCTGCGCCCAATTGATGCACTTTTCCCACCACCTGATGTCCAGGGACCATAGGTAGAACCATTGAACTTATCCTGCCCTCTATTTCATCCAATTCGGTATGGCAGACCCCGCAAACGGATATCTTTATCAAAATTTCGTTTTTCCTAGGTTCGGGAATAGGAATATCCACCAAATCCAAAGGACATTTATTAATTTTTAAATCGCTTACCCTATTTAATATCATTGCCTTCATTCTTCTATTTCATTGGTATACCTCTTTTCTGTATTTCAACTTTTAGTTTTTCTGGAATATCGGTTCTGCATTGGCAGTTTTTTAGATGCTCCAAATGCCATTGAATACGTTCTTCCATGGAAGCATTTTTTGGCATTTTATGTGCCAGGTGCCATTCTTTATTGAGCTTCATTACCAAATACATTAGGGTTCAATATATTGTATACAATATCCTTAACACAAAATTTTCCATAGACAAATTCGCCCTCAGGGTATTGCCAAATAGCTTCGCCATAGAAAGGCAATTGATAACCATTTACGCTTTTATAATTAGTTACAGGAGTCGAAAAAGGAAAGGCTTGCATTTCCGAAACGGAATAGCGGTCATTGGAGACAAAATTTATCAGTTGTCCCATTTCATTAAAGTATAATACGGCAGATACTACAGTTCCTTTGTTATCAAAGATGGCCCTTGCACATAAATTGTCGACAACCTCCCAGCTAATCCGTTCATCAATAAGGGCGGTAGGGGCAAATAGGCACAGTTCGTTAAAATAGGTGACGGTCTCGGTAGGATACAGTTCAGAACCTTTGATATCCACAATTGGATATAGGGACAAGAGCCTAATATTCATTCTTGCCCCTTCCCAATTGTACTTATGGTATCCAATTATTGGTAGTCCGTTTGCCCTGGCCTTCATAAGGAACATTCTGGATGGGGAACCAAAAAAATTATATTGTTCGGAAGTAAATTTAAACCAATCCTTACCTCTTTCCCTCATTTCACCTTCCAAAGTAATCTTCATGTTATAAATCTTTGGCTTTCCCACTGCCCCGGTATATCGTAAATAATTTTTGATACATTCCGGCAAAGGTTCCAAATCCTCTTCACATAAAAATACAGGGGTTGGGACAACTGTGTTCATGGCAGAAGCAACATCGCCCTTATAACTCTTTTCAAATGTCAAATTGGATTGGCCTACAATGGCTGCCCCCAAAATAATGACGTTCGCAATAGTTCCATATCTGGCATCCGTCCACACTGTGATAATCAAGATTTGAGAAAAGATTACTGTCGCAATGCCCAAGATAGGCCACAATTCCTTTTTCAACAGCACCAGTATTGCCGCTGCTAAAAACAATAGAACCACTATGAACCACAGTATCCCGAATGATCTTGAAATTTCTTTGGTAAATTGTGCCATCTCCCCAAATTGGAAAGCTTGGGCAAAACCCATGAAATGTATGAGACCATGTAGTATCATAAATAAAACCAACCCAATACGCATATGCTACACCTTTAATTTTAATAATGGGCAGATCTATTTATAGCTCATCGCCAATTCCTCCAAATACAGCATTTTTACATAATTGTACTGCAATCAAAATAGTTTACGCCCATACTATTTTGGACCAGTTATATACCATTTCCTAATGGAACGGGAGAAAGCATTCCTATAAACCTATCCTATAGAAATACTTTCAAGGTCGGGGATACGGTATATATCAATTGTCCATCAGATTTGCAAGTTTCTCACTATCAATTATAAATTCGGTTATGGCAAAGACCTCTTTCCTATTGCTGCGGAACAGGGTTACGAAATTGGCCACCTCTTCTTCAAGATGTTCGTGTTCGGTACGTATTAAATTGGCGTCCGCCTTATTATTATCCTCCACCATTTCACCCAACTGCATTCCATGTCTTTGCACTTTTTCCAATAAATCCCGGCACTTATTCTTTAGGTGGAACAATCCGACTTTTAACTCTTTTACCATATCCAAATTTTCCGGCTTGGTAAGCCACATAAAGTATTTATCCAATAAATGGTGTAAAAAGCGGAGATCGTCCGCATAAAACTCCAAATCAGATTTCCAATGCTCGGTTAACACGTACAATTCGGGCCATGGTCCGTTCTTGACAAATTGAGATTCCTTATTGTTTTCAATATGTTCCATGATGCTAAATTTTTACGGTTACGGCTACAAATTTAGCTCAGTCATGGATCTTTGACCATGACATATATCAGGTGCCAATAAGTATTGCATGACAACCATCATTTTGAAAATAAAATTTATGCTGTAGCTTGGGAACAGAATTCCAAATTAGCAAAAGATGAATACCATCCTTTACGCAACGGACTATTCCCTAAATTCGGCAGCTGCCTTAAAATTGCCTATCCGAATAGAATCAGAGGTAAATTTGAAAGCCATGTAAGAGTGAAAGGACAACTCTTATTTCCAAAGATACCTACAAAGGGATTTGGTAAAAAAATGGTGTCGGGTATCCCTATTCCGTTTTCAAGTTTTAACATTGGAAGATTATAGGCTGTATAATACCCCTAAGAAAATACAGATCGCTTCCTTCATCCGATTAAAACTCAAAAAAGTAAGTTCCATTTAAGACTACTTTTCCGAAGTTATTTAACGTGAGCTCAATTTATATTTATTTGTTAATGAGTTATTTATGATAGTTTTGTCC
>CBFGWQ010000289.1:0-3529 GCA_965652575.1 uncultured Arenibacter sp.
ATAAAAAGAAAAACCCTGTAAATGTTCACATTTACGGGGTTTTGGTTGAATTTGATATTCAAATTGTACTCGAGGTGGGAATCGAACCCACACTCCGAAGAACTGGATTTTGAATCCAGCGCGTCTACCAGTTCCGCCACTCGAGCATTATAGGTAATTTTCTTAAAGTCGGGATAAGCCAACCTTAATATGCAATCTCAAAATTTTATTTTTAACTCGTCTACCATCCCGATAGCTATCGGGACCGCTACTCGAACAAGGTAATTATTTTTTAGATTTCAATTTTCCTGGGAGTTAAAAAACGCCCGGGTTTTAATTGAGACTGCAAAACTAAAAAATATTTTCTTTATTACATCAAAAAAATATCAAGATTTATACTTTAGCAACCCAAATTAATTTCTAAATTTGCACCTCCTTATAAAAAGGAGTTCCAATAAACTAATAAACAAGACATTAACAATGCCATATCAAGTGCCGGAGCCTAAAATTTTTACCTGTACCCAAAGTACAAAGCTATCCGAAAAAATAGCAGAGCATTTTGGTTCCAATTTGGGCAATGTTATTTTTTCCAGATACAGTGATGGGGAGTTTCAGCCGTCCTTTGAGGAATCTGTACGTGGAATGCGTGTGTTTATTATTGGCTCTACAAACCCAAGTTCTGAAAATTTGATGGAAATGTTGTTGATGTTGGATGCCGCAAAAAGGGCATCCGCAAGGCACATAACTGCGGTAATGCCTTATTTTGGGTGGGCCAGACAGGATAGAAAGGACAAGCCCAGGGTTCCGATAGCGGCCAAATTGGTGGCCAAAATGTTGGAGGCGGCAGGTGCTACCCGCATCATTACCATGGACCTGCATGCCGATCAGATACAAGGTTTTTTTGAAAAGCCGGTAGACCATTTATTTGCGTCCACTTTGTTTTTACCCTATTTGAACGGCCTTAACCTTAAGGACCTTACCATAGCCTCACCGGATATGGGCGGATCCAAAAGGGCATACGCCTATTCCAAGGCACTTGGTTGCGATGTGGTTATTTGTTACAAACAAAGGGCCCAGGCCAATGTAATCTCGCATATGGAACTCATTGGGGACGTAGAGGGGAAAAATGTGGTTTTGGTAGATGATATGGTCGATACTGCGGGAACCCTGACCAAAGCGGCAGATTTAATGATGGACAGGGGAGCGGTAAGTGTAAGGGCAATTACCACACATGCACTTCTATCCGGGGATGCCTATGAAAAAATTGAAAAATCCAAACTTTTGGAACTCATAGTAACCGATTCCATTCCCTTAAAAAGGGAAAGCAAAAAAATAAGGGTGTTAAGCTGCGCCGAGTTGTTTGCCGATGTAATGCACAGGGTGCACCACAATACTTCCATTAGTTCCAAGTTTCTGATGTAGAAGTATAGTATAACAATAATTTTAATTAATATTTAATAAATACAATGAAGTCAATTACAATTAAAGGATCAGAAAGAGAAAGCGTAGGCAAAAAAGCAACAAAGGCCTTACGTAATGCTGGAAAGGTTCCTTGCGTTATTTACGGAGGGGAAAAACCATTACACTTTTCGGCGGAAGAACTATCGTTCAAGGATTTAGTGTACACTCCAAACGCACATACTGTTGTGGTTGATCTGGAAGGAGGTAAAAAGTACGATGCGGTAATGCAGGATATTCAATTTCACCCTGTAACCGATAGCATTTTACATGTAGACTTTTATCAGTTGTTCAAGGATAAGGAAGTTACTATGGACATTCCCGTTAGACTGTTGGGGAATTCCCCAGGGGTTAGAAACGGGGGTAGGTTATTGTTCAGAAAAAGAAAGCTTACCATTAAGGCTTTACCGGACAATTTACCCGATTTCTTTGATGTGGATATCTCTAAATTGAGAATCGGTGGAAATATTTCCGTATCCACTTTGTTGAAGGATGAATTTACCATTCTTCACCCGGAAAATACCGTGGTGGTTCAGGTTAAAGCGGCACGTAATGCAGTCTTGACGGATGAGGAGGATGAAGAAACTGAAGAAGGGGCCGAGGCAGTAGCAGTAGCTGAGGGCGGAGAAGAATAGATTTTATTCAAAATAAGTGAAAAAGCATCCCCTAACTGTGGGATGCTTTTGTATTTTTATGAATTTCAAATGCAGGTACCATGTTTCGGTTTTTAAAAACCTTTTTTAAATTGAACGGGACATTGTTGGATGAAAAGGACAACATGAAAAAATTTTTAGTTGTAGGATTGGGCAATATTGGGGAGGAATACGTTGACACCCGTCATAATATCGGCTTTAAAGTATTGGATTCCCTATCCGTAGAGGAGGATTTTAGCTTTGAAACGGCAAAGTTGGGCGATGTGGGCACGTTTAAGCTTAAGGGAAGGAGTATTATCTGTCTCAAGCCATCTACCTACATGAACAGGAGTGGAAAAGCCCTAAAGTATTGGATGGACAAGGAAAATATACCACTTGAAAATGTACTTGTCATTACCGATGATATTAATCTTTCTTTCGGGACCATCCGCTTAAAGACCAAAGGTAGCGATGGAGGCCATAACGGATTGAAGGATGTTCAGCAGTATTTGCTTACAACAAATTACAACAGATTGAGGTTTGGCGTTGGTTCCGATTTTGGAAAAGGCAAACAAATAGATTATGTCCTGGGAGAATGGAACCAAGAGGAAAAGGAAGCCCTGACAGAACGATTTGAGAGGGTCAATGCCCTGATCCGTTCCTTTGTGCTTTCCGGGGTAAATAGGACAATGAACGAATACAACGGTACCTGATCGGTTTAACGCACCTTAAACTCCGAAATATTGTTGGTAGCCGTATTGCCTTCCCTATCCATGGTAATTATTCGCCAGTAATAAACGGTGTTGGCCTCAACACTTACCCTTAAATTGGATTGCCCCGATGTTAGCGTGCCCATTAGCGTAGTTGGCGGGGTTTCGGTTGAAAAATACACCTCATAGCCTTCAAGGTCGTTATCCACATCGGCACCCTCCCAGTCCAAAAGGACCTCATTATTGATGTCCCTGGAAATGTTGGACCCGGTTTTGGGCGATATAATCGCTGCGGGAAAAGGGGGGTGGGTGGTTTCGGCCCCCGCATTAAAAAATTGCCATGTTTCGCTACGTGCCGTTTCCGAAACTTTGGAGTTTCTGGAAACTACCAACCAGGAATATGGGGTTCCTTTTTCAATGGTCAAATTTGCCGAAGTGCCACTGACTACAACGGTTTGGGTGGTGTTGGTATTTAAATTGGTAGCCCTTAATTCATAGGATTCCGTGTGGTCCGAACCTTGCCATCTAAACTGCACCGTAGAAGTATTGGTTCCCGTTACGTTTAGGCCTGTGTTGCATTCCGAGTTTTTTTGGGGAAAGACCAATAGGGCGGACAAGGGTGGTTCGGGACTGTCCTTTCCCCCGCATCCTGTTAGGGCCAAAAAACATAGGATTATGGTTATTGGTTTCATCCGTTTATATTTATTGTTTTTTTATCGGTCAGATGTAATATCCAAGTAATCATTTTCG
>CBFGWQ010000290.1:0-3526 GCA_965652575.1 uncultured Arenibacter sp.
TGGAAGGGGTGACCATTAAGCTTAACAACAGAAAGATACTGGCCGGGATTGCCGAGGTGATCGGGGAAAGCGATAAACTGATCGACTTTACGGTAGCTTTGGATAAATTGGATAAAATAGGGATCGATGGCGTTTCCAAGGAAATGAGGGAAAAGAATATCTCGGAGACGGCCATTAATAAAGTAGCTCCCCTGTTTGCCCTCAAGGGTACCAATTTGGAACAACTTTTGGTTTTGGATACCTTGTTAAAGGATTCCAGGGAAGGAAGCAAAGGGGTAGGGGAGTTAAGATTTATTATTGAAACCTTGGAGGAACTGGGGTTGCAATCGGCCAATCTAAAGATAGATGTTACTTTGGCCAGGGGCCTTAACTATTATACCGGGGCCATATTTGAGGTGGCCGCCCCGGAAGGGGTAAGCATGGGGTCTATAGGTGGCGGTGGTCGGTACGACGACCTTACCGGTATTTTTGGGCTTAAGGATGTGAGCGGGGTAGGGATCTCTTTTGGTCTGGACCGTATTTATTTGGTATTGGAAGAGTTGGGGCTTTTTCCAGATACCATTGATCAATCCTTACAGGTACTCTGTGTGAATTTTGGGGACAGGGAAGCCTTGGTCTCTATGAAGTTGGTCAACCAATTAAGGAAGGCGGGTATTAAATGTGATCTTTATCCGTCCAGTGCCAAGATGCAGAAGCAAATGAAATATGCCAATAACAGGAATGTCCCTTATGTGGTCTTGATCGGGGAGCAGGAAATGGACAGCAATTCCTTTGTGGTCAAGGATATGGTGAAAGGAGGGCAGCAAACCTACAGTTTGGACAATCCGGAAGCGTTTTTAAAAAAATTATAGCCTTTCCCGAATGGCCTTAAATACAGCCCCGTAATAATCCATATCGTAAGGCACGTATTTTTTGGAATTTGGTTTACTTTCCAGTTCGTTTTGGAGAGTGGGCATTGAAATCAGATCAAGATCGGCCACTTCGCTTTCCTGCAATTCAAGCGTGGCCAGAGGAACCTTTAGTTCACATAAAAAGGTATGGTGGAATTCACAGTCCAATAAATCATGACGGTGTTGGTGGCTGTATTTGAAAATTCCTATTTTGTGCAGATCCTTTTTCGTTATTGCAAGTCCTATTTCTTCCTGGACTTCCCTAATGGCAGATTCCGTTGCGTCCTCGCCGGCACCTATATGTCCGGCTACGGAAACATCCCAAAGTCCCGGATGGGTGTCTTTGTCTTTGGCCCGTTGTTGAATAAGTATTTCCCCGTTTTTGGTGTAAAGCCAAACATGGATACTCGGGTGAAAAACCCCCTTTTTATGTGCCTCCGACTTCATGATGGATTTACCGGTGTAATTCCCTTCGGCATCCAATACATCTATTAATTCATCCATGCAAAATTATTTGGGACAACAATTGTCCAATTATAAAACGAAAAAAAATCCTCCCCGGAGGGAGGATTGGATCGGTATTATTCAAAATAACTAAAAGTTTCACCTTCCTTAATATTCAGAAGGGTTTCGTAGATCAGTCTGATTACGTTTTCAACATCGTCCCTATGTACCGTTTCCACGGTGGTGTGCATGTATCTAAGGGGAAGGGATATCAGGGCGGAAGCCACTCCGCCGTTACTATAGGCAAAGGCATCGGTATCCGTACCGGTAAACCTGGAGGCTGCCATACGTTGAAATGGGATCTTGCCGGCTTCCGCAGTTTCAATAATTCGCTCCCTTAGTTTGTTCTGCACTGCCGGAGCATATGAGATTACAGGGCCTGCGCCAATTTCGGTATGACCCTGTTTCTTTTTCTCGATCATAGGAGTTGTGGTGTCATGGCAGACATCGGTAATAATGGCAACGTTCGGCTTAATTCTATGGGTGATCATTTCCGCTCCCTTAAGTCCAATTTCTTCCTGTACCGAATTGGTAATATAAAGTCCGAACGGGAGGGTCTTTTTATTTTCCTTGAGCAGTCTTGCCACCTCGGCGATCATAAAGCCGCCTACCCGGTTGTCCAGGGCACGACAAACAAATTTATCCTTATTTAGAATTTGGAAAGTGTCCGGATATGTGATGACACAACCTACGTGTACCCCAATTTTTTCCACTTCTGCCTTGTCCTTGGCACCTATATCTATAAAAATGTTGTCCAATTTGGGGGATTCCTCTTTGGAGCTGTCCCTGGTGTGAATGGCGGGCCATCCGAATATTCCTTTTACGATCCCATTTTTAGTGTGGATGTCCACCCATTTGGAAGGGGCGATCTGGTGGTCGCTTCCCCCGTTCCTGATTACATAGATCAAGCCATTATCGGTAATGTAGTTTACGTACCAGGATATTTCATCGGAATGCCCCTCTATGACCACCTTGTATTCGGCCTCCGGGTTTATGACCCCTACGGCGGTTCCATAAGTGTCGGTGATAAAAGTATCTACATAAGGTTTTAAATACTCCATCCATAATTTTTGCCCTTCCCATTCGTAACCGGTAGGGGAGGCATTGTTTAAATATTTCTCCAAAAAATCTGTGGATTTTTTGGTAAGGATCTTTTTAGCGCTCATTTACGTATATTTTAAATACAAACTTAACAATATTCACTTTTAATTAATAACAACATTCCTTCTTTATCTTTAATTTTGGCAAGGCTTTTGTATTTTAAGGTGGCTATGGGAAAACGATTATTGGTGATACTTTTTGGTGCAGTGGGGTTTGTGGGCTTTGGACAGGTTGCTGAAGAGACTTTGGATTCCCTGGCACAGCAATATATAATAATGGAAGGGGACTCCTTACTCCAGAGTTCCATTGCCTTAAATGAGGTATATGTATTTGGCAGACTTAAGTTCTCTTCATATAATGATAAGTTAAGGTATTATATTTTAAGGAGGAAGACCATGAAGGTGTATCCCTATGCCAAATTGGCTGCCGAAAGGTTGGTGGAGCTCAACGACAGTTTGGCGCACATAAAAAAGAATTCCCATAAAAGAAGGTTTACACGCAAGGTCCAAAGATTTATCGAGGATGAATTTTCGGAAGAACTGAAGAAGTTGACGCGTACCGAAGGTCAGATTTTGGTAAAGTTGATCTACCGGCAAACAGGGATCACGGCCTTTGATCTGGTAAAGGAGTTGCGAAGTGGTTGGCGGGCTTTTTGGTACAATACCACGGCTAAAATGTTCAATATAAGCATTAAGGAAGAATTCCATCCCGATCTGGTGCATGAGGATTATCTTATAGAGGATATTCTGCAACGGGCCTTTGCCGACTTTAGTTTGGAAAGACAGCCGTCCGTTTTGGAATACGATTACGCTACCCTTACCAATATCTGGAAAGATCAGGAGCAGTCCAAAGAATAGGATGGAATATCCCTTGTTTTTTAAATAATCGTAAGCTTGTGTCTTTTCCAAGGTGTTCCGTTCCAATTTTAACGGTCCTTTGTTTTGCGGTTTTTGGAAAAAGTATTAAATTGGATTCCTTTTTTTGCGGAAATTCCCGTGTACAAAACGCTTGTTGACAGGGGTTTGTGCCGG
>CBFGWQ010000291.1:0-3516 GCA_965652575.1 uncultured Arenibacter sp.
AGGTATAATATAAAATTTCAAGAAATTTTATATTTAGTTTTCCGAATTTTGGGAGAGGTACAAATAGCCCTGATGTTTCACTTTAATATCGTTTAGGGTGATAATGTAAAAGTAGACCCCGGAGGACAATCCCGTATCCCCCTTGACCAACATGTTCCTGTTGGAGATGCCTTCAAACTCATCCCTGTAATTTTCCTTGTAGTATACCATAACGCCGTACCTATTGAAGATTTGTAGTAGGTTGTTGGGCGATTCCGCAATACCGTCGATCACAAGATAATCGTTGGTGCCATCGCCGTTCGGGGTAAGAAAATAATTGCCCAATTCTATAGTGGTAAGGCTTTCATTTAGATCCAGGGCCCCGCCGATCGTTATGATCTCATAATCATTGGGAACAAAGGTATCCGAACTTATGGATCCAAAGGAAAATTCCCCTTCCAATGCGGAATTCCCGAGGTTCACCCATTGCTGTTGATTTTTGCTCCAGCCTACCACTATCAGGTCACTAATATAATCCCCAAGAATACCTATATTGCTCCAGTTGTCCCAGCTTATTGTAACTATGCTGGGGACGTCTCCCTCCAAACGCCAAAATTCCCGGTTGCTTACGGCGCCTACATTAAAATCCTTGGCATCCGCATTAAAATTTTCATCGAAACTGGAGAGGTTCTCCGGACCTACAAAGAAATAGGCACATTTGGCCACTGCATTGACACTTTCGGAAGTGATGGTCAAGGGACGGATACGGTCATCGTCCCCAACGGGAAAAGTAAAGGTATCCTTATTGGTAATAGCTCCATACCCATCTATTTTGGTATGGATTCCCTCGCCCACATAAAACGAATCATCGGAAAAGTTTAGGAAAACATCGGAGCGGTCCCTGGGTGTAAATACGTTGCCGTGTACAAAGTTGAAATTATTCAGGACCCCTACGCTTGTTTCCAGATAAAGTCCGTCGTTTACGGCCACCTCCGAATCATAAAAGACCGGGGCAAATGCACCCGAAATGGTCAGGGGGTCGTTAGTATTATAAAAGCCTACCAATCCTAAGTTTTCATCAAAGGTACCATCGTTTATGACGTTCATATGGAACCCTACCATAGCCGATTCGTGGATCTGAATATTGCCATAATTATGTACGGCATCCTGTGCAACCAGGATATGCATAGTAAAAAATAATAATGTGAAGGCCGTAATTCTCACGTACTTATTTTATTTTATTGATAATGAAGCTGGAAGTACCATTTCCGGAAAGGTGAACATCCCCATTATCTCCTTCTCTTTCAGAAATTATGGTGATATTATCGTTGGCATTTAATTGTAGTATTTCGTTTAGGGCTATAGTGGGTATTATCTCATCTTGATATCTAAAATAACCGGTTGCTCCCATTGCACCCACGGCAGCTCCGTTAACATGAATTCTAAAGGTTAGGCTGATCTTGTCGTCCTCGGTCCATAGCATTATATTGGCCCTAATATCGTATCTGCCCGCTTCCTTGACCCTTAAGGTGTTTCCTGTTACCTGATACAAATTGTTGCCATCGTCCTTATAATTTTCATTTCCAAAAATAGGTACCGATGTACCATCGTTATTTAAATTGGTGTTGGTATTCGTATTTGTCCATCTGCCGCCCCTATTTATTTTTAAATAGGCTCCCCCGTCTGTTCCGGTTGCTATAATATTGTTGGAGTCGGTAGAGACTATAGTGGCAGATGATGAGCTAGAGCTGGATGCGGAAATTGAATTCCATGTGCTGCCATTGCTCTGTACCCAAAGTGTACTTTGGGCACTAATTTGGTTTGAAGTACCTCCTTGACCATTAATGTAATTACTGATAGGCCTGGAACTACTGGTGGTGTTTTTCAGGACATAGATTCTGCCTAAGGCTCCATTTGCGGCCGGTAGGCTAATGGAAATATTGGAATTTATGACTACGGTATGGTGGCTTTCATCCAGGCTTAGATTACTGGTAGCGGAGGTAATTGCGGTGGAAACGGAACCATTAACCTGTAAGGTGGAATTGGCCAACGATCCGGTATTGATACCTACCCTGGGAAGTGCATTCTGGGAATCGCTGCCTCCCTGTACCCGTAAGAGTTCTTTGAGCAGGCCATCCCTGTAATCGTATCTTTTAAAAATAAAGGGTTCCGCCCCGTCGTCACCTATAATAAATTCTACCTCTCCGTTATTGGACGTACCTTTGGATCCTATTTCAAAAAAATCGGTGCCCGCTGCACTGCCCTTCAGTCTAAAATTACCGTCGGCATTGGTATAGAACATAGGTTTGTAGAAGGAGGCCGCATCGGCCTGGAATTGAAGTGCGGACACGCCATTGTTCCCTTGTACGTAGGTTAAATATTGATTTTGGTCCGTGTAATCCGGATAATTTTGAACCAGACCAAGGGTTTGTCTCCTACCGAATTTCAGGATACTGGTATTGTTGGACCTAATGTCCATGGCCACATCGTTTTTAGTACCTAAAAATGATGCCCCGGCCACTGCCGTATTCCCATCCAGCAACCAATTGTCATTGGAGGGGGTCACCCAGTTGGTACCATTGTAAAAATATACCTTTTTATCCGTGGTATTGTAGAGCATGGACCCGGTAATAGGTCCGCTGATGGCGTTCATTTCTGTAGTTGTTGCCTGATTTAGCCCCAACAATAGATTTGGGTCTATTTGGGCATGGGCCAAAAATTGGACAGTAAAG
Source organism: uncultured Arenibacter sp. (assembly GCA_965652575.1). Taxonomy (GTDB): domain Bacteria; phylum Bacteroidota; class Bacteroidia; order Flavobacteriales; family Flavobacteriaceae; genus Arenibacter. The sequence goes on from CBFGWQ010000291.1 coordinate 2,712, forward strand.
AGTATAATGAAGAATAAATAAAGGGCCGCCTTGTCAAGGAGGGACTTTTCTTTCTTAATTTCTTTTTTTAGGACCTTATATTTGCTATTGCTGAACATTATATCTGTTTGTTTTTTATTGGATGACTAATTTGGGACTAATAGGGATGCCCATAAACCGATTTAAAACGCCATTGGGTTCTTTTATATAAGTGCTGTTTGGGTTCCATAGTATTCTAAAAATCCAGGATCATGAACATAAATTCGGAATTAAACCTTGCCCTGTCCGATGCTCCATTGTCATTGTCGCCTATAATGACCTCAAAACTGGAAGATGTTTGATTGCTATATCCTATTCCGGGGTTATCGTTGCCCGCTCCGTTGCGGTCCGGTTGCGTTAATTGAATGATATAATTGGCGCTCGATACCAACCCTGAGGGAAGGTTTATCCTGTAATGCCCGTTACCGGATAATTTGGTTATGGTTATCCCGGAGGTCGCTTTTACAATGCCACCTGCTGCCGATATTTTTCCTATGGCTTTGATCATAGTATCTCCTTGTGGCCCTGTATCCCCTTTGGGACCGGTTGGACCGGTAGCACCTGTGGCCCCATTGGTTCCGTTGGCGCCTGCAGCACCGGTATCCCCTTTATCTCCTTTATCCCCTTTGGGGCCTATGGCACCATCGATTCCGTCCGATCCTGCGGGACCGGCTGCTCCTGTGGCCCCGGTATTGCCCTTGTCTCCCTTATTACCTTTGGCTCCGGTCGCTCCCGTATTTCCTTTTACACCTTGTATACCTTGCGCTCCAGTGGCACCGGTTGCACC
>CBFGWQ010000292.1:0-3476 GCA_965652575.1 uncultured Arenibacter sp.
AAAAATAGAGCACCCCCTTATTTCGCCCTGTTACAAAAGCTTTCGAATAATATCGTCTTCGGAAATTCCTTCGGCCTCCGCCTTATAATTTTTAATGATCCGGTGTCTCAGGATACCCAAGGATACCGCTTTCACATCTTCGATATCGGGAGAAAATTTACCGTTCACGGCGGCATGGGCCTTTGCGCCCAATATTAAATTCTGGGAAGCCCTAGGTCCTGCCCCCCAATCTACGAACTGCTTTACAAATTCCGAAACATGATCCTGATTCGGTCTTGTGCTGTTTACCAATTTCACGGCATATTCCACCACATTGTCCGGAACCGGAATTCTACGCACCAAATGCTGAATGTCCATTATTTCCCCGGGCGTAAACAAGGGAACGATTTCATGCCTAAAATCGGAAGTCGTTTCCTTTACTACCTTGATTTCCTCTGCTATGGATGGGTATTTCAATTGTATGGCGAACATAAAACGATCCAACTGCGCTTCGGGCAAGGGGTACGTCCCTTCCTGCTCTATCGGGTTCTGGGTTGCCAGAACATAATAGGGCAGTTCCAGTTTGTATTGTTGCCCTGCTATGGTCACCGCTCTTTCCTGCATGGCCTCCAATAGGGCCGCCTGGGTTTTGGGAGGGGTACGGTTAATTTCGTCGGCCAGGATTATATTCGAGAATATGGGCCCTTTAATAAATTTGAAGTTTCTATTTTGGTCCAACACCTCACTGCCCAGGATATCACTGGGCATTAGATCTGGGGTAAATTGAATTCTTTTAAAGCCCAGGCCAAGGGCAGAGGCAATTGTATTTACCATAAGGGTCTTGGCCAAACCGGGAACCCCTATAAGCAGGGAGTGCCCGCCCGTATAAATGGAAAGCAGTATTTGATCTACCACTTCCCCCTGCCCAATAATAATTTTAGCTATTTCCTGTTTAAGAACCTTATTTTTATCAACCAGAGCCTTAATTGCAGCTACGTCCGACATGCATTTATTCCTTTACCCAATTATTTGCAAAATCACAATCCTTATTTCCTGCATTAACACTCACATAGGTATCCTCAATGTGTTCGTCCATCCATTTTTTAATGGCATTGTACTGCTTTTCCCTTAGGGCCAATTCCTGGATCTTTATATAATCCTTGGCAAAATCGGCAACATGTTCATCATAACGATTGGTGATTTTCATGATCTTGTACTTGGGGCCACCACCTCTGGGATCGTTTTCCAGTATAGGCATGGAGATTTCATTGTCCTTGATGTCCCTCACCTGATTATAGAGCGATGGTTCCATTTTGGTAAGTTCAAATCGGGAACTATAGTCCTGCGGGTTTCTTAACAAACCTCCGTCAAACTTGGTTTCCTTCTCGTCTGAAAAATTTAAGGCTGCGGCCGCAAAGGTAAATTTACCGTCCAAAACGCCCTGTCGTATACTGTCCAGTTCCTTTCTTGCATTGTCCAATTCATTTTGGGATATCTCCGGACTTATAAGAATGTGTCGTAGATCCAGCTCTTGACCCCTGATTTTTTCAACATATATGATATGGTAACCAAACTCGGTTTCAAAAGGTTCAGAAATTTCCCCTTCCCTAAGACTAAAAGCAACATCCTTAAATTCCTTGACAAATGGGGTCTCACGGGTCATACTATAAAATCCGCCCTTGGATTTGGATCCGGGATCTTGTGAATATAAAATGGCCTTCACACTAAAACTGGCATCGTTTTCCAGAATATCGGCCCTTATGCCGTTTAATTTATCTATCACTTTTTGCTTTTCCTCTTCAGATGCCTTGGGCTCCTTAACAATCTGTGCAATCTCCAGCTCTGCCCCAAATACAGGTCTTTCATCTACCGGAATCTTGTTAAAGAACTGCCTAACCTCTTCCGGTGTGATCTCTATTTCCGAAATAATTTTGTTCTGCATTTTTTCGGACAGCATTCTCAACTTGTTTATCTTGTACAGATCTTCACGAAAACTGACCTCATCGTCCTTTTTATAATAATTCAACACCTTTTCCATGGAGCCGATCTGGGACACCAATTGCTGTAACTGTCGGTCCCCTTGGGCATTTACCTCATCATCCGAAACCAAAATACTATCCTGAACGGCCTGGTGCGCGTACAAACGATCTTCCATCAACTTGCCCAAGAGGCCGCATCTTGTAACATCGGCAGTGGAGGCTCCTTGACTTTTAAGATCTATCAAGGTTTTTTCTATATCCGATTCCAAGATTACATAGTCGCCCACCACAGCAGCTATACCGTCCAATTTTATCTTTTTAAAATTGTTGACGGAATCGTTCTTGACAACCATTGATTCCTCTGCAATAACCTCTTGTGGTTCTACCTGGGTGTCCGGAAGATTTTCCGATTCCTGTGCGCCCAATATCCCTGTCAAGAATAAAATGGAAAGGGAAAGACCTGTTTTAATTACCTTGTTCATAAATTTCAAATTCTTTTTTTTTAATAGCTTCATCCATTACCTCCACCTCCAATTTTTTCATATAATCCAACTTCCTTCTATTTAAAAGCAGTTGTTTAATGGTAGGTTCTATATAAGTTAGGGGAGCAATATCATTGATTTCCAAGATATCGTTCACTTTGGCCAAATATACCCCTAAAGAGTCCTGTAATTCAAAAAATTGTGATTTTTTTAAGTACTTGTCCTGATTTTCAACGGTTAACGGGGCAATTTCTTCCATGACGCGAAAAACACCCACCCAAATGGAATCGTTAAAATTGACCTTTCTAAATTGCACACTTACCGAATCCAAATAGCGCTTATCCGCCTCCTTAAAATCCTTTAATTTCTTGGCAATGATATCCTTGTCCAAATATTGTACCGGCAATTCCACAAACCTCAACTGCATTATTCTTTCCTTTAACTTAAAATTTTCCTTTTCACGCTCGTAGAACTCGGTAAGCTGGGAACGGGTTATAGCCGTATCATGGGATTTCAGCACCAATGCCTCCTTATAGGCACCTGTGTACAGATCCGTTCTGTAATTGGAGACCAATTGCTCAAAATACTCCAACTTTTCCTCGGGAAGGTTTATCTTGGACTTGGACAGCAGCAGTTGCCTATAGGCCCAATTATTAATATAATTATTGACCAAAGAGGTACTGTCCTCCTTGGACATATTGGCCAATAACAATTTTTTTAAATCCTCTTTGTACAGGTACGTTTCCCCTACCCTGGCCACAGGAATTTTGTCTTCCTTCTTTTTAAAAAGAGAATCGCAGGATATAAAAATACACAGCAATACCAAGCCCACCAAAAATAACGAGCCTCTTTCCAGCTTTATTTTACAAAAATCCATTCCGCAAATTTAGCAATTAAGCGGCATTATGCAAGGCCTCATTTCCCAATAAAAAATTTCTTGAAACAGACTATCCTTGAAGCAGAGCCATAGAGGTCCCATCCCGGCAAGGTTATTCTGGCGGGTTTCGCCCGTTTCGTTTTGACCTTAGGGCCAAAA
>CBFGWQ010000293.1:0-3456 GCA_965652575.1 uncultured Arenibacter sp.
AGCATCTAGTATCCAACATCTACCACAGTAATTGAACGGCATTCGTTTAAGGTATTTATCCAAAATCAATCCTTGTCAATGGTTTTGTAGGTATACTTGCTTTTTTTCCAATCAATGAGTTCCGAAGGGTAGTACTTCACATTCATTTTATCCAAATAGGGTGCCTGGTTGCCCAATCTTATCTTGTAATTTTCCCAAATCCTATTTTCTTCAACGCTCCAGCTAAGTTCCGAATAACCTATCATCCTGGGAAATGCCAAATATTCCAATTCATCCATATTGCTAATGGTCTCGGACCATAATGGGGCTTCAACGCCCAAAATATGATCTTTATTTATTCCCTCTACATATCTTTCCGGTGTCCACACATATCCTGTATCCACAGGGATATAACCCGCCCAATGGAGTCCGTGTTTGGATAGGGTATCGTATTGCATATCCAAATAGGCCTTTTTTCCTGGGGACAATATTATTTTCAATCCCTTTTCCACAGCCAATTTGGCATTTTCTTCATTGGACCAAAATTGGGCAATGGCAGTGGTATCTATGTCGGCGTGTACAATTTCATCCCATCCTATCATTATTTTACCGTACTTCTTTACAATTTTGTCCACTTTGGAAACAAAATGGATAAAATCCTTTTTCTTGGTAACATGGCTCTCATCACCACCGGCATGGAAATAAGGGCCTGGCGTAATGGCCGATATTTCCCTTACAACATCATCTATAAAGGCATAAACAGTATCCTTACGCGTGTCGAAGGTGCTAAATCCAACTTGCGTTCCGGTATAAATCTTAGGTGTTTTTCCGTTTCCGTTTAAAATGGGATACGAAACCGATGCGGCATTGGTATGCCCGGGCATATCTATTTCGGGAACTATGGTAATAAAATGTTTGGCGGCATAGGCCACAATATCCTTATAATCCTCTTGGGTGTAAAAGCCGCCCGGGCCACCACCAACTTCAGAACTTCCACCTATCTCCGTAAGTTTGGGCCATGATTTGATTTCTATTCTCCAGCCCTGATCATCTGCAAGGTGCAGGTGTAGGGTATTAATTTTGTAATAGGCCAATAGGTCTATATATTTTTTGACATCTTCTACGTTAAAGAAGTGTCTGGCCACATCCAACATGGCCCCCCTATATTCAAAATTAGGTTGGTCCGTTATCTTTCCGGTAGGAATCAACCACATTTTATTTTCGGAAAGGGTATCATTACTGGTCTCCGGAATCATTTGCCTTATGGTCTGTATGCCCCTAAAAGCACCCTCGGCCGTTTTTGCATTAAGGATTATGGAATCTTGGGTGATGTACAGGTCATAACCTTCCTTGGATGAAAAAGCAGTGCTATCGGACTGATTTATATAAATGATCCGTGGTGAGGTGGCCTTGTTTGTTGAATTTACGGGCAAGTCCAGATCGATATGCCATTTTATCTTTTCGGATAGAAATTCACCGACCTCAGCAAAGCCGGCAGCATTTTGGGAGGTTTGGATAATGGTGTTCATATCCAATCCAAAGGCACTGTTGGTAGGGATCATTTTTAGCGGTTTGGGAATCAAATTTTCAGTAGTCAGATCCGTCACCGGAAAATGGATAATTTTCTTTTTTTCCTGTTGACAAGCTATGAAAGCGACAAAGGCTGTAAATACTAACAACGATTTAAAAAGAATTGATTTTTTCATTTGGATGGATTGTATTGATATTACTTGGTTGTTCCTGTTTTTGGCTTCAATTCATAAAGGGTTCTATGGCCAGATACCAAAGGTTGTATCCTTTGTAGTTCATGTGGAGCCCATCATTTAAAAAGATGTCCTTTCTTACTTGTTTACCATCCATCATCACATCCCATACATTGGCAAACTCCAGGGAAGCATCCTTTTTGCAAAGTCGTTTAAACTGACTGTTCAATCTTTTGTATTTTCTTTTTAAATGCCATCTGGCGATACTTGGTTTTGCCGAGATAATGACAATTTGGGTATTCTGGTCCTTCTCCTTTATTTTGGAGATGATCATACGGGTATTTTTAATGATTTCCGCAGTCTTCTTCCTGGCGGCAATATCATTGTCCCCTTCGTAGATAAAAACTTTTTTTGGATCGTACCTCAATATGAGTTCCTGATGATATTCGAATAGATCGGAAGATTGCGAACCGCCAAAGCCCGAGTTTACAATTTGTTGGTCGGGAAACATGGCTTCCAGGTTTTTCCACATACGAATGGTGGAACTCCCGGCAAAAACCGTGGTTTCCTTGGAGGCGTCCCAAATAGAATCATATTTTTGTTGTAAGGAACCGACTTCGTTTTTATAACCATTGGATTTTTGACCGTAGGTAACAGTTGTAAATAGAAAGAATAAAAAAAGTAGTTTTTTCAATTTTAAACGATTAAGGGCGTTAAATTATGATAATTATTGGTTCTGTCCAATAATTTTAGGCGAGGGATCGGTAACCTATTGTATTTAGGCATCCTAAAAATATTACCTTACTCCGCGAACGTTCATTTTTATGGTATACAAAGAATTCATGGCCGTAATGAACAGGGTCTGCTGGTTTTTGCCTCCAAAGGTGACATTGGCCGTCCACTTCCGGTCTATAGGAATATGCAGTATTTGTTCCCCTTTGGGATTAAAGACGGTAACCCCATCCCCGGTAAGGTAAACGTTGCCTTGGTCGTCCATGGTCATTCCGTCAGACCCCATATTGGCAAATAGGGTCTTATTGCCAAGACTGGCATCGGGATTAATGGTATACGAATAGGTTTTTTTATCGCCTATGTCCGCAACGTACAATAAGGAGCCGTCCTTATTGCCGATAATGCCATTGGGCCTTACGTAATCATTTGCCACGATGACTACTTCCTGTTGGCCCGGGGGTAGATAATAAACGTTCTGTTTTTCCAATTCCTGTTCTGTCCTGGTCCAATACGATCTTTTATAGAATGGGTCCGTAAAGTAAATACCTCCCTTAGGGTCTACCCATAGGTCGTTGGGCCCGTTTAATTTTTTACCCTCAAAATCATCGATCAGGACGGTTACATTTTTTTGGGAATCTATTCGCCACAGTTGATTGTTTTCATCGGCACAGGCCAATAGGTTGCCATTGTGGTCAAAATAGAGTCCGTTGGCCCTTCCCGAGGGTTCCATATAAACCGATACGGTATTGTCCTTGGCCGACCATTTTAGTATACGATCGTTGGGCTGGTCCGTAAAATACACATCTCCATTGGGGGCCATGGCAGGACCTTCGGTAAAAGTATAATCTGCCGCTGTCAATTGTACTTTTGCGTTCTTGGCGATCAGGGAAGTGGGCAGGGATTTACAGGAAAGAAAGAGTACTATGGTACCGGTGCATATGGCTATTAATGAATGATTTAATTTAATATCCGTAGGTGCAAAGTATTTTTTTAATATAAAATTTCCAAATCGTCTCATTTTCAAATTTTCACATTTCCAAAT
>CBFGWQ010000294.1:0-3455 GCA_965652575.1 uncultured Arenibacter sp.
CTTTACTCATTTTATTACTGGATAAACAGAGTACTTCCTTAGAATAGAACTTCAGTAAACTACCTCGGGGCAAGCCTGTCTGCCGACAAAGGCAGGCCCACGAGACATTGAAAGGAAATTCAAGTTTGATTTCGACGCCTGTCTGACAAAGGCAGGCAGGTTTAAATCTCGATTATCGAGTAAAAACAAAGCCCCAATACCCATAAAATACGGTATCGGAGCATTATTTTGATAACATTTATGCCGTTGTATTCATTACGACCCTAATTCCTATAAGGTCAAAACAAATTGTAAAAAACCTATTTCCCTTTTCTATTCTCCTTAAAGATCTCAAAGTCGGATTTCACCTCTTTGGCAGGCCATGAATTATTGGTAGTATCTATATCGGCAGTTTCCGCTTTTGGGTCTACCATAATCCCTACCAACTCCTTGGCAGAAGCAACCACCCTTTTTACCTCCCTGTCATTTTTCCTCCATATTTCCGGAGGGTAGGTAACATTCTCCTTGGTACCATCGGCATAGGTATACTCTACGATCAGGGGCATAGGAATACCGCCCGGCTTATTAAAAGTAACCTCATAGAAATATTTGGGTTCCTTAATCGCATTTCTCTCCGCCACCGACAAATTATCCATCATAAACTCTTTTAGGGTTTTGGAATTTTCTGATGGGGCCTTTCCCTTTAAGCTGGCATCGGCATCCTCCGATTCTTCTTCCTCCAAATAGACCAAGGGAGGCAAATCCTCTTCCTTAATATTCCTTGCCACCATTATTTCCCGCATCTGTTTGGAAGGCTTGTCCGAAACATAATATTTTTTTACTCCCTTTACCCCAATATCCACATAATCCGTAGTATAGAACCAACTTCTCCAATACCAATCCAAATCTACGGCCGAGGCATCTTCCATAGTCCTAAAGAAATCTTCGGGGGAGGGATGCTTGAACATCCATCGTTTTGCATAGGTTTTAAAGGCATGGTCAAAAAGTTCCCTTCCCATTACGGTTTCCCTAAGAATATTCAATGCGGTAGCAGGTTTTGCATAGGCATTGTTCCCCAATTGATATACATTCTCCGGATTGGACATAATTGGCGCTATGGTACTTTGATCCCCGGACATATAGGGTATTATCTTGGACGGCTCCCCTCTCCCGGATGGGTATTTGCTATTTGGGGCAATGGCCTCGGGATAGGCAACGCCAAATTCCTGCTCCGCCATATACTGCATAAAGGTATCCAAACCTTCATCCATCCAACCCCATTGGCGTTCGTCGGAATTAACGATCATGGGGAAAAAATTGTGTCCTACCTCATGGATAATTACCGAAATCATCCCGTACTTTACCCTATCCGAGTAGGTACCGTCCTCATTGGGCCTACCATAGTTCCAGCAGATCATAGGATATTCCATTCCCTGATTCTTGGCATGGACCGATATGGCCTTGGGATAGGGATAATCAAAAGTATGTGCAGAATAGGACTTTAAAGTATGGACTACCGTCTTGGTGGAATACTCTTCCCATAAGGGATTTCCTTCCTTGGGGTACATGGAAATGGCCATAACATCCCTATTCCCTATTTTTACGGCCTGCATATCGTAAATAAATTTACGGGAACTGGCAAAACCAAAATCCCTTACATTTTCGGCCTTTAATTTCCATGTTTTCTTCTTGTCCGAAAACCCTTTTTCCGCTTCTTCGGCTTCGGCCTGACTCACTATGATTACGGGTTTGTCATAGGATTTTTTTGCCTTCTCGTACCGACTTAGCATTTCCTTGGAAAATACTTCCTTCATGTTCTGAAGCTCTCCCGTACCATCTAAAATATGATCTGCCGGAACGGTAATGTTTACCTCGTAATTACCGAAGGGAAGGGCAAACTCCCCACTGCCCCAGAACTGATGGTTCTGCCAGCCTTCTATATCGCTATAGACCGCCATTCTTGGGAAGAACTGTGCAATTACGTAAGCCCTGTTACCATCCTTTGGAAAATATTCATATCCGGAACGTGCCCTATTAACGGTATGGTCCGGAATATTGTACCACCATTTTATGGAAAAGGAAACCTGCCCCTTACTTTTTAAAACTTCGGGAAGGTCTATGCGCATCATGGTCTGGTTTATCGTATAGGGCAAGGCCTTTCCGTTGGCATCCCTAACATATTCAATATTGAAACCTCCATCAAAAGGCGCCGTCATATACTTATTGGCAAAACTGGCCACCGGCTCCGCCACTGGCACCCCCTCGCCATCTCGCAAGGGCGATTTTGATGTTTTGGAACGTACGTTCTGATCCAATTGCACCCACAAAAACGAAAGGTCATCGGGCGAATTGTTAGTATAGGTTATGGTTTCAGAACCGTAAATCCTGGCATTTTTGTCATCGAGCTCAATATCCATTTTATAATCCGCCTGCTGCTGATAATAATCCGGACCTGGCGCCCCTGAGGCCGACCTATAGGCATTCGGGGTAGCAAACTCTTCATAAAGCTGCTTAAATTTATTCTGGTTAAGATGTCCGGGTTCCCGTTCGTTCTTTACTTCTTCCTGGGCAACCATCACGGCCGCACAAAGGAACAATAGGAAAGTAAAAACATGTTTCGTTCCAATCATATTTGATATTGATTTTTTAGTGCAGAAATTTAACAATTATATAATGGATTGTTTTAAATTACTTTAATTTTAACATTCCTTTATTATTCTCGCGGATAAGTACAAAACTCTTCTTTTGATTCCCTAGTCTAAAGTGGACCACATTTTTCTGTTCCTCAAAAATATCCATCAGTACCTCGTTCCTTAAGGAAATGCTGGAGGTGCTTTCCAAACTAATTTCAGGAACCTCCACATAACAGATCATGATATCGTTATCATACACTTTCCCCAAGAAATCATAGTCCACCTGCTTACCATTGATTTCAACAATAAATTTTTCCTTTAAATACTTTTCTATATAGGTATCGGCCATAGCAGACTCCTCTTTGGTGGCCAAATTGCCCTTAATGCCGTATCTCTCCAACAATACCTTATCAAAATCGTCTATAAATATCCTGGTCGTAAGTTGAATTGCCCTATACCTGTCCGAGTATTCCACACTGGTTACACTGAGGTAAAATTTATGGGCCACCGCGAATGCCAGCAGCGGCAACAATAGCACTACAAGAGTCTTCTTTATTGTTTGCATAATCGTCTTTATCCGTCAAAAATAAACAAAGCCTGTGCCATTTGCATAACTAATATGGAAATTAGATACTGGATACGGGAAATTAGATATTAGAATTGAGGTACTAGATGTTAGAATTGAGAACTGTGTACTAAATGTTAGACATTGCTAATTGATCATTATTAATTGTTAATTGATCAATGAACTTGCCCCCTGTAAACTGAAAACTGTCGCGGCCAACCCCGATTTCGACTCCGCTAATCTCCGTAATCCTCATTCGGTGGCTGAGCGTAGTCGAA
>CBFGWQ010000295.1:0-3451 GCA_965652575.1 uncultured Arenibacter sp.
TATTGTTGCAGGCCAAGGGATTTAAACTGCAGGATATCGTTAATGTTCTAAAGTTGCGCCATTAATATTCGGATTTTTTCATTTTACCTCGCCCAGAACTGCAAAAAAGCAGTTCCGACCCTGCCTACCGGCAAAGGCAGGCCCGTCCGGACGATCCGGGCGGGCTCTTCCAAGGAGAGGTAAACCCGTCCGTACCGGGCGGATTGGAAACCCCGACCCAAGGGTCGGAGAATCTTTGGATTAAAAGAAAAATTGTTTAATTTATAACTCGGTTTTTTTTTGTAAACAAAATTGACCTATCTTCAAAAATTCGATAGATAATATAATAATATTTTAGACTATGAATTCAAATAGGAGAGATTTCCTGAGAAAAACATCCATTGCCGGTATGGGTCTGGCAATGACCCCGGCATGGTCCCATTCCATCACCGGCAACGACCCAAATAATGCTCCGGCACCTTTATTCGGCGCTACCTACATGGGCGGATTTTCTGCCCCCAAATTGGAAACGGTCAAATGTGCCTTCATTGGGGTAGGTGCCAGGGGATCCGGGCATGCCCAACAAATTGCGGCCATTGAAGGAACAGAGGTGGTGGCCATCAGTGATCTGTACCAGGATCTTGCAGAGAGATCGGCAAACGTATGTAAGGAGAACGGAGGGGGTAACAGGCACAAAAAAATAAGCTTGTACACCGGTGGCGAGAACGACTGGAAAAAGATGTTGAAAAAGGAAAAACCGGATGCCGTTTTTGTTTGTACCCCATGGAAATTGCATGCCCCTATGGCCATAGAAGCTATGAAAAGCGGGGCCCATGTTTTTGTTGAGGTTCCCCTTGCCCTGACCATTCAGGAGATGTGGGATATAGTGGATACCTCGGAAAAAACCCAAAAGCACTGTATGATGATGGAAAACGTCAACTATGGCAGGGAAGAACTACTCTACCTAAATATGTGCCGAAAAGGGGTTATCGGAGAGTTGCTGCACGGGGAAGCTTCCTATATCCATGAATTAAGGGGACAAATGAACGAGGTAGAACGGGGCACCGGATCCTGGAGAACCTATCATTATGCCAACCGCGACGGCAATCTTTACCCTACGCACGGATTGGGACCGGTTGCCCAATATATGAACCTGGCCAGGGGAGAGGATAATTTTAAATTTATCAATTCCTTTTCTTCCCCCGGTAAAGGACGTAATCTGTATGCCGCCAAGAACTTTCCGGCAGATCACAAATGGAACAAGTTGGACTTTAAAGGAGGGGATATAAATACATCCATCGTTAAAACCAACATGGGCAGGACAATTATGGTACAATGGGACGAAACAAGCCCCAGGCCCTATACCAGACATAATCTGATTCAGGGAACAAAAGGAACCTTGACCGGCTTCCCAACTAGAATTGCCTTGGAAGGCGGGGTAGAAGGTGGCCCTGATAACCACCATGAATGGGCAGAAGGCGAGCAATTGCAAAAGATTTTTGAAAAATACGAGCATCCATTATATGTGCGCCTTGGGGAATTGGCCACCAAAATGGGCGGACATGGGGGAATGGACTTCATAATGAGATATAGGATCATCGAGTGTCTTCGCAACGGCCTGCCTTTGGATCAGAATGTTTACGAAGGCTGCTATTGGAGTGCGGTGGGAACTCTGAGCGAAGTATCCGTGGCCCAAAACGGTGCGCCACAGGAATTTCCTGATTTTACCAGGGGCAATTGGAAAACCACGGCACCTTTGGATATTGTTGGCTAAAGCAACAACGTAAAACAAAAAGTCATTGCATACATGCACCAAATAATAGTTGGTTGAACCGGTATACAATGACTTTTTTGTTTATTATGAAGAAGGCTGGGGCAGTAGCCCCAAGAAATTATTCCGTAGCGTCTACGCCCACAACCTCCGTCCTACCATCCATATAGCTGATAAGATCTTGGGTAGCTGTGAACACCTTTTTACTGTAATAACGTCCCCTATCCCAATCCGCAGGGTCTGCAGCCTTTATGGCATCGGCCAAAATATCCTGAACTTTTTCGGATAGGCCTTCACACTGACTTTCTTCCAATAACTTATAAAGTTTTTCATAGGATTCCAGGGCCTTGCCGGAATAATATTTCTGATGCTCATAGTTGTTTGCCTTTAAAGCACTTTTGGCATGATTGAGGGCATAGGAAGCGGTAGAATAAATCAATTCACAATCATCCTTTGCCTGGGCTATGGAAAAAACAAACAGTGAAAAGAACAACAAATAAACTTTCTTCATAGGTGTAGGGCTTTAAGATTTGCCCTTAGAAAACGAAACTTTAAACCCTATATTGCCGACCCCTATGATTTCTATTATTTTTACACAGGTATGGAACTTGTTTTATCTTCCCAAAATTTTAATTGGCTTTACCACCAAACAATAAAAAGTTTTTCAATAGTAATATCCGATAATTTCATCCATATTAATGGCGAATTTTTATTTTCCAGGCCCATTGAAATCATATCCAATATATCATTATGGCTTACCCAAGCCACTCCATGATGCGGATTCAGGAGCCATTCTTGTTTGGACGGCAAATAATATCGATATCCGAAAAAATAACTGGATCTAAAGTCTAGGAAAGGAATCCACCTACCACTTATACAATTGGAATTAAAAGGGGCCAAATCCAAATTAGGCCCCCTAAAGGGAATAAATAATTGGGATTTGAAACATACTTGATGTAGTAGTTCGGAAATCTTTATATTAAAACGTTCCAGTACCGATATAGCTTCCGGTGTCCCCAAAAGTGGAATTTGATGATTTGTGATCCGATCTTTTTTGGCCTTAAAGGAATCACGTAGGTTCGGCCCTATCAATTGATCTTCAATAGGTCTTGCCCTTCCAGTTATTACATAAAACTTATAGGTTAATTCGATGTGTATATATTTTTGATTGTCAGTATCCTGTAATATAAAATCCACTTCCCCTAAACTCACTTTTTCTTTTCTTATGGGAATGTTGTGCGCTATAACTTTGTATCGTTGTGATTGCTGGATCAACATTAGAAAAATATATTCTATTTTATGCCCTAACCGTACATTGGAGGGAATCGACCCGATATCCAAATTCCCAAAATATATTTCTGGAAAGACAAATTGCCCCAAACCGTCCAATTCTCCTGTCCAAAGGGAAGGAGTATTAAAGAATGCCTTATAATATGAAGTGGGCATACACAAAATTATTTATTAATGTAGGGGAGAAGTTTCAGGTTTAATGTTAAAAGTTTGAATGTTTAAAGTCTCAATTCTCACTACCCAATACTAATAACTATATACTCCGCTCAATACACACCCCTAACCCTTCCCAAGAGGGGAATTTGGTTATCCATCCCGGTTCCAACTGTCTAGTATCTAATATCTCAATTCTAACGTCTAATCATGCTGTCGAGAGCCGAATTCAATGACAAAACAAACTTAACCTAACAC
>CBFGWQ010000296.1:0-3433 GCA_965652575.1 uncultured Arenibacter sp.
CATTTTAAAATAATATTTGTAGATAATGAAAAGGATCAGTATCATTTTAGCTTTTAGCTTTTTACTTTTTGGCTGTGGGGATAAAAAAGGGAAACCGGAAACAAATAATGAAGGTCGGGAAAGTACCGAAACCCTTTTTACGTTATTGGGCCCCAATGAGACCAATTTAAATTTTGTGAATGTCATTAACGAAAGTCCAACTGTAAATGGGGTGCTTTATGAATATCTTTATAATGGGGGCGGAGTGGCCGTAGGGGATTTGAACAATGATGGACTGCCCGATATTTATTTTATTTCCAATCTGTATTCCAACAAACTTTTTATAAATAAGGGAAATCTGTCTTTTGAGGAAACTACCTTGGTATCACAGGTGAAGGGGGTAAACGGTTTTCCCACCGGTGTTACGATGGTCGATATAAATGCGGATGGACTTTTGGATATTTATGTATGTAAATCGGGAGACTATGCAAATTTGGACCAAAGACGGAACGAGCTTTATGTGAATAAGGGAAATAATAAGGAGGGCATACCTATATTCGAGGAAGAGGCCCATAAATATGGATTGGATCTTCCGCATTATTCCACCCAGGCGGCTTTCTTTGATTATGACAAGGACGGGGATCTGGATATGTTCCTTATCAATCATGGCATTGAGCCTGCGGATGTTGAGCCCAATATTGGTACGTTGTTGAATAAAAAGTCGGAATATAGCAGTGAACGATTATTTAGAAATGATAATGGTAAGTATATAGATGTCTCGGAAGAGAGTGGTATTGTAAACAATTCCATAGGTTTTGGTTTGGGAATTGCCATAGGGGATATAAACAATGACCAATGGCCGGATATATTGGTCGGCCACGATTACTCGGAAAAGGACCATCTATATCTAAACCAGAAAGATGGAACTTTTAAAGAGGCAATCCTGCAGGCCACCAACCATATTTCCAATTTCTCTATGGGCAACGATATAGGGGATGTAAACAATGATGGCCTGCTCGATTTTATTTCGGTGGATATGGTGTCCAACAACAATTATGACCTTAAGACGAGCATGAGCGGTATGAGCATAAAGAGGTTTCAGGACATAGTGGACCAAGGTCTGCACCATCAGTATATGTTCAATACGCTGCAGTTGAACAATGGAAATTATGGAAAAAACGGTGTTCCGGCATTTTCAGAAATAGGCCAGTATGCCGGAATATCCAATACGAATTGGAGTTGGGCCCCTCTTTTATTTGATATGGATAACGATGGTTGGCAGGACGTATTTGTATCCAATGGTATATTACGGTCGTTTAGAAACAACGATTTTGTGATTTATAAGCGAAAAAGGGTAGATCAGCTTTATAAGGACCTTGAAGTATACAAGAATAGGGATTCGCTCATTAAGACCTATTATGAAGATGTTTTGGCCAGAATGCCCGAAAAGAAAGAGGTAAACCTATTATATCTCAACAACAGGGATTTTACATTTTCCTTAATGAACGAAGCTTGGCAATTAAATGCTCCCAGCTGTACCAATGGGGCCGTTTATGTAGATCTGGATAACGATGGCGATATGGATATCATCGGGAACAATATTAATGACCCTGCCTTTGTTTACAGGAACAATGCGCGGGAGCTGGCATCCAAAAACAATTATCTAAAGATAAAATTGAAAGGGCCGGAAAAGAATACGCTTGGAATAGGTGCCAGGATAACCATTGGGACGAACCAAGAAAAACAGATCAAGGAACAGTATCTGACCAGGGGGTTTCAATCCTCAATAAGTGAGATTTTACATTTTGGAGTGGGATCGGCAGAAAATATCAAAAATCTGACAGTTTTATGGCCCGATGGTAAAACCCAATCACTTAGTGATGTAAGCGTCAATCAGCAGTTGATCTTAAATTATACGGATGCTTCCGTTTCCGACAGTCCGATAAAGGAAGTGGCCAAGCCTGTTTTTTATGATGCCACAAATAGGGTACAGATAGATTATAAGCATGTGGAGAATAAATTCGACGATTTTGAAAGGGAGAGTCTGCTGCCCCACAAATTTTCGGAAAATGGTCCGTCCCTAGCGGTTGGGGATGTTAATAAAGACGGATTGGACGATTTTTATGTTGGAGGGGCAAAGGGCCAAATAGGGGAATTGTTTCTTCAGCAACAGGATGGAAGCTTTATATCCGTTCAACAGCCCCTTTGGGCAAAGGATAGGGACCATGAGGACGTTTCTTCGGTGTTCTTCGATGCCGATGGGGATGGGGATCTGGACTTATATGTGGTTTCGGGAGGTAATGAAGAAATGGAACAGGATGGGTATTATCGGGACCGCCTATATGAAAATATAGGTATGGGGCAGTTTGTTAAAAATGAAAATGCCCTGCCCAATGATCTTGTCAGTGGATCCTGTGTTAAAGCTGCGGATTTCGACAATGATGGGGACTTGGACCTCTTTATCGGCGGTAAATTGATTCCGGGCAAATACCCCCTCCCTGCCAATAGTTATCTTTTGAGAAATGTGGGCAGTGAAGGAAATTTGAAGTTCGTCAACGTAACCGGGGAATTGGCCCCTTTTATGAACCAATTGGGGATGGTTTCGGATGCGGAATGGTTGGACCTGGACAATGACAAGAATCTGGATCTCGTCATTGTAGGGGAATGGACGCCCATAAAGATCATTAAAAATACAGGAAAGGAATTTGTGGATGTTACGGCCCGGTCCGGATTGGAAAATAATACCGGTTGGTGGTTTAGTGTGGCATCGGCCGATTTTGACCAAGATGGCGATAGGGATTTTATAGTGGGGAATTTGGGATTGAACTACAAATATAAAGCTTCCCCGGAAGCACCTTTTGAGGTGTATGCCAGGGATTTTGATAAAAACGGTAGTTTGGATATTGTGCTTAGTTATCAGGAAAAGGGAGTTGCCTATCCGTTGCGGGGAAGGGAATGTACCTCAAACCAAATGCCTTTCATTAAAGAAAAATTTCCCAGTTACCATGATTTTGGAATGGCGGATCTGTCTACGGTATATGGGGCCGATGAGTTAAGGAAGGCTACCCATTATAAGGCTACTACATTTGGGACGACCTATGTTGAGAATTTGGGAAATTTTCAGTTCAAAACACATGATCTGAAGGGATTGGCACAGTTTTCCTCCGTAAATAGTATTTTGATAGAGGATTTTGATAGGGATGGTAATCTAGATGTTTTATTGTCGGGCAATTTGTATCAATCCGAAGTGGAAACCCCTAGGAACGATGCCGGTTACGGTGCTTTTCTAAAAGGCAATGGAAAAGGACGGTTTACAACACTTTATCCAAACGAAAGTGGTTTATTGGTAAGGGGGGATGTGAAAAATGCAGGAATACTCAACTCCAACGGAGAAACCGGAAAAAAGATAGTATTTGCAAAAAATAGTGGGGAATTGCAGTTCCTTGGTTATTGA
>CBFGWQ010000297.1:0-3388 GCA_965652575.1 uncultured Arenibacter sp.
CCTTTCCTTTATGAAAAGGAATTCCAACCCTGGGCGGTTATGGGAATTTTGGTGTTGCTCCTGGAAATCAGATGAACCCCTTCATTCTTATCCGTCATATGGCCCACTACGGTAAAATGCGGATTGCCCTTTATTTTTGGAAAGTCTTTTTGGTCTATGGTAAACAATAATTCATAATCTTCACCACCGCTTAAGGCTACCAATGTGCTGTCCATTTTAAATTCTTCACATGTAGAGATCACTGTGGGGTCCAGCGGAATTTTATCCTCGAATAAATTGCACCCTACCTCACTTTTATCACATAGATGTAAAATTTCGGAGGAAAGTCCGTCACTGATATCTATCATGGAAGTAGGGAGAATCCCCAACTTCTCCAAGAGACCTTTTATGTCCTTTCGGGCCTCGGGCTTTAACTGACGCTCCACAATATAGGTGTAAGGGGATAGGTCCGGTTGATTGTTCGGATTTACCTTGAAAACCTCCTTTTCCCTTTCCAAAACCTGCAGCCCGCAGTAGGCACCCCCCAAATCTCCGGAAACCACCAATAGATCATTAGGTTTGGCCCCACTTCTGTATACAATATTTTCTTTCTTGGCCTCTCCTATGGCGGTAACACTGACCAACATTCCTTTGTTAGAGGAAGTGGTGTCCCCACCCACCAGGTCTACCTTGTAGATATCACAGGCCAGGGCCACCCCGCTATAAAATTCTTCCAGGGCCTCCAAAGGAAATCTATTGGAAACGGCAATGGAAACGGTTATTTGTGTGGCTGTGGCGTTCATGGCATAGATATCCGATAAGTTTACCATGACCGATTTATACCCTAAGTGCTTTAGGGGCATATAGCTGAGGTCGAAATGTACTCCCTCTATCAAAAGATCCGTAGATATTACGGCCTGCCTGTCCTTAAAATCCAATACGGCGGCATCATCCCCTATACCTTTTATGGAGGAGGTATGCTGTAAGGTGAAATTTTTGGTAAGGTGTTTTATCAATTCAAACTCTCCCAATTGATCCAAACCGGTCCTTTCTTGATTCTTGTCTTCTATCATGTAGCAAAAATAAGTAGTAAATCCATAATATTCCTTTTTTGTAATAACTAAACTAATATGCAATGAAATTATATACCTGCCTTTGTCGTCCATGCATGGGTTTTGGAACGGAACGGAATTCCTCGGCATGGGCTGGAAGATGAGTGTGCAGTAGCAGTTTACAGTTCGCAAAAAAGATTTCATTGTCCACTGTCAATATTGGATACCCAAAGTGTATACAATCTAAAGTAATTACAGGTCGGCAAAGGCAGGGCATAACCTTTCATTAGATAACACAGGCTTGGAATTAGTAGATCCAATGATTTTTTGACCTTTCCGGTCGGACCTGCCTGTTCGTAAGACAGGGTTTCTAATTTTACCTCTCCTTTGGAGAGGTCAGAACTACGTTTTTTAGCAGTCCCGATAGCTATCGGGATGGGTGAGGTAACATAAAAAAACCGGACCAAAGTAAGTATTCTATACAATACTTAGTTGGTCCGGCTTATTTACATCAAGTTGCAACGATGATCTATCCCAAGGAATATCCTGCCCTATAGTTACGTTTTACGTATTTGTTGGCAGGTTCAAAGTTGGTGACCTTCATGTTTTCCGCATCCCATAGCAAACGTTTTCTTCCATGATACATTGATCCGCCGCTCCAAAAACCTTTGTTTTCTGCATTTGGATCTATTTCAAAATAGGCCTTTAACGCCAAGTTTCCTATAAGGATACTTTCGGTAAACGGACCGGCATAATCGAATGAAGAACTGGTTTCGGCATTGCCATAACCTGCTATACAGGCGTTTACCCATTGCAGGTAATGGCCTTCCGGAACTCTGGCTATGGTTTCCGCAACTTCGAACTGTTCGTTTAAGGACAATGGGAGCAATCTTGGATTGGCACCATAACAGTCGGCCAACAACTTACCTTTTGTACCAATAAACAGTACACCACCGTCCCAGTTGCCCAAAGCTTCATCGTCTCCCATTTCATCGGGTCTTTCCGGTAGGAGTCCACCGTCCATCCAAGTTACTTTTACAGTGCCCTTGCCATCGGTTCTTGGATAGCTAAGGTGTATTTTACTGGAATTGGGGAAACTCTTTGGATAATCAGCCGTTTCAAATTTGCCCTTAAAGGAATCCGAAACACTGCATTCCACTTGGTTGGGATATAGAATAGGTAGAATCCGATATACCGGATCCATAATATGGCAGGCCATATCCCCTAATGCCCCAGTTCCAAAATCGGACCAACCTCTCCAATCAAATGGAAGATAGGCATCGTTATAATCGCGCATTTCAGCGGTACCCAACCACAGGTCCCAATTTAACTCCTTTGGGATTCTGTCTTTTTTGGTCGGTGTTTGTAAGGCCTGTGGCCAAATGGCCCTGTTGGTCCAACATTTTACAGTATGTACATCGCCTATGATACCGGTGTCATAAAGTTCCTTCATTTTTCTTACTCCGTCACCAGAGCCCCCTTGGTTTCCCATTTGGGTCACCACCTTGAATTTTTTTGCTGCTTCGGTAAGCATTCTGGCTTCCCAGATATCATGGGTAAGTGGCTTTTGAACGTAGACATGCTTGCCCATGGACATTGCCATGTAGGCTGCAACGGCGTGATTGTGATCCGGGGTCGATACCGAAACGGCATCGATATTGTCTTTTTCAGTTTCCAACATTTTCCTAAAATCGGCATAGTATTTTGCCTTTGGGAACGATTTTCTGGACTCAACGGACTGTCTGTCATCTACATCGCAGAGCCCTACAATATTAACATTGGGACTTTCGGCGAAGGAGGCAATATCACTCCTGCCTTTACCACCGGCACCAATACCGGCAATATTTAGTTTGTCACTCGGGGCAACATAACCTGGGCCTCCCAATACGTGTCTTGGAACGATCATAAATCCGGCAGTTGCCAGGCCGGTACCTTTAATAAAATCTCTTCGCGAATTGGTATTAAACGCAGTCTTTTTTTTGGACATAATTTTTGAAAGTTTTTCTATTTTTTTAAAATGGATTTGAATTTAAATTAATTTTTTGTATTCCGCATAATGATGTTTTAATAAATTTCTATATTTTTTGTTAATTTATCAGTTGAGGCCTCAAAACTATTTCAAGTTAGAAGGGCTTTTATAGTGTTTAGGCTTTACCGGACACTAATGATAATTAGAGGCTTAACCCAATACATAGGTGGATCGGGAATACCTGGGGTTACATAAATTTATTTATATTTTTTTATCGTTTAAGCAAGTATCGTTTTATTTACAAACTTATTATATCTTGTAATCTTAATTTTTACTTAGAAACTGATTAAATTTTGTTTTTGGAATATTTTATAGTGTATTTTTTCGT
>CBFGWQ010000298.1:0-3348 GCA_965652575.1 uncultured Arenibacter sp.
TGCCCAGTTCATATCATTAATATTGAGATTCTTAGTAAAGACGTCAATGGTAGCGGATCCCGATGGTTATCGGGAAAGACCTCATTTTAAAAGCGTTATTGTACAATAACCTCTCGACTCCGAGGGACTATAGCATTTTTTAATTTACAATAAATCAATGTCTTGCAATTATTTTTATATCGAACTCACTTTAATGAAAAAACACTTGTCCATAAACGGAACTACATCCCCATAGCTGTCAAAACCTATAGGGTCTACCTTTCCTGCGAATCCCTTGCCCTCACCTCTTTGACCCGAAGATTTAAGGGTTTACAACTCCTGGGCTGTCCACAGGTTTTTTGGTCATGGTATACCAGGTTTCCGTTGACCAAAGGGATTGGTCATTATCACTTTTAATCGGTTTTTTAATATGTATATAAACTACCCTGTTTTCTTGGATGCCATCCATCTCCAAAAACACCTTTTTCCTATCCGAAGAAAGGCTTACCGATTTGATCCTGAGCCCTTCCACTCCCAATTTTGGCCCCCCATAGTCCTCAGTGGCTTCATAATAATATTGTTGTGCCTCAAAGACATCGGCGTTCATCAATTCACCGGAAGCTATCGGCTCGGTAAATTCAATTTCCATACCATCGCTTTTCGCCCGTACCGCCAACATTTCAAAAGTAGATTTTTCATTGTACTTAAAGCGATGCAGGGCATACCAAAGTCGACCCTCGTGCCTCCAATTGCCGCCAGATCCTACTCCGCCGGCATACAGATTGCCATCAGGACCCCATACCGTCCTATTTATTCCGGCGTCCAATCCTTGAATAAAACGAAAAACAGCCCCCTGTTTTACACCGTCCACCTCATCAATAAACACCCTTTTAATGCCGCCATGGGTAACATCGCCATGAATCATCTGATCCTTGTAAGGCCCTAAATTAAGAATAGCGGGCTGACTGGGGCTATTGCTGATTTCGACATGGGGCAGCCAAACCAGGGGAGGATCTTCCTTATAATCCTTTACCCGCTCCCAATCCGCATGTTTAAAGCCGTAGAATTTTCCTTTTTCCACTCTCACAATTTTACTAGTGGGGATCCAGTTTCCTTGATTGTCCGCCACATACAAAGCGCCGTCCGGTCCTTCCGCTATACCATTGGGGGTCCTAAAGCCTTCGGCGATAACCTCCACCTCACTGCCGTCCTTACTGATTCTCACTACCTTTCCCCTATCCTTTACTTCCTTAAACTCCGAGCCCAGATCTGTTGCCAGCGTAGCATAAAAACTACCTTCCTTATACACCAATCCAAAAGCAAACTCGTGATAATGGGAGGTAACGTTCCAAGAATCGCACACTTTTTGGTATTCGTCTATTATTTCGTCCCCATCGGTATCCACCAATTTGGTGAGTTCCTGTTTTTGCAGGACGTACAGTTCCCCATCCACCATCTTGATTCCCAAAGGCTCGGCCAATCCTTTTGCTATTTGTTTTACTTCTATGGATTCGGGGTCTTCGGTATTGTAGTTTTTCAAAATATACACAGCGCCAGTGGCGTCCCAGGTGCAGATGACCATTTTGTCCTTATCTATAAAATCTATCCCGCCTATCCTGGGGTGAAATTCCGAAGGTTTGGCCTGGAACATATCAAATGAAGGGTGCACCGCATTCAAGGGCATTTGGTCTCCGGGAACGGTACTGGCCTTTTTTGGCACATAAGGCAATAGTTTTCTAAAAGCTCCGGAGTCGTGATAAAATACGGAATCGGGGACCACCGTAAACTGCTCCCCATCATCGGACCACTGAAGCGAAAGGCCATAACCTCCGCCGCCTTGTTGAAACTGAAGCAAGAATTCATTCCATCCTTTTTCCAATCCTACCTTCGCATCTACGGCCACAGCACCATGATCTCCCCTGTTATCGATTATTTCAGTGCCATTAAGTTTCAATACCGAACCGTCATCACTGATCAGCCTAAAGGTTTTATTTACCTTTTCATTCGCTTTTATATAGCCTTTAAACTCCATATAGAAATGCTCGGTGATTTCTCCCAACACCCCTGAAGTAGGTAAATGGATGGCAGGTGCGATCCCGTTTAATATTGGCAACGTGCTTTTGGTAAGATCCTCGTACAGGTCCCCACTGTCGTTGACCAAATATAAACTTACTGCCGCCCCGGCCTGCTTATCCGTTCTATCGCCGCCCCTTCTGTCGTCATTGTCCAAATCAAAAGTGATGTCCGGTGTATTCAATGCTATATCCACAACCCTTTCCTGGGGTTCAGGTTCGGCGTCCAAAGACAAAATGTAATAGGCCATATTCTGTGCTTCGGACCTTGATATATCGGGATGTGCCGACATGGGGGTAGTACCCCAGTTCCCCGTTCCCCCGAGTTTAATTTTGTCCGCCAGGACATCAACCGTGGCCCAATCAAAAGGGTATCTCTTGGCAATGGAATCATATGCGGGGCCCACCAAATTTTCCTTTTTAAGATGACATGCACTGCAATCGCTCCCTTCAACTATTTTTTTTCCAATGGCTATCATTCCGGTATCATCTGTAATTGGAGGTGCCCAATCTGCCGGAACCGGATTAAAGAACGTCTTGACCACGGTATTTTGCGAAAATTGCACTCCAATACCATTTTCCTCCCTTTCTCCCCCTTTCAGGATCTCTTTATATATCAATTTTTGGTCAGTGCCATAATTTAAAACGGGCACCAAGTCATTGGAGGTACTTTCAAGAACAACAAAGGTCCTCACCAAACCTGAACGACCTTCGTCAGTAGCGTACTCTGGAATTTCACGAACCTTAACCGAATTTCCAGTTTTTGAAATCAATTCCAGGTCTATCCCAACTTGACCGTCAATGAAGGAATAACCCAAATAATTGATATCGGGAATTTCCTCACCGGCTTGACTTTTTAACCTCCATTGGGTTTCTTGGGAATCATCCTGTACATAGGCAAAACCAAAGCTTGTGGGCTGTATGCCATGTGCCGTGGTATACACGGCACCCTCATAATTGACCCCGCCCTTCCAAACTTTGTATAAGTTTCCGGATTGCAGGTTGTAGCAGGTATATAAATCCTCATTCAAGGCTATTGTCAACATCCGTGGCTGTTTATCCATGACCGATCTAAATACCCAGGTATCTATGGGTCTTTCATAGACCACTTTTTGCTCACAGGAGAAATTAAGAACCATAAAAAATAGGACAATGGACAGGCGAAGGAAGGTAGTACAATTCATTTGTTAGTTATATAAACTTTATAAGAAACTGTTTAAGTTTTATCCTTTGGTTCTTTTAGGCGTCTTTTTCCTCCATGCTTCAGCTATTTTTCGGTCCGTAGCTATGGCTATGC
>CBFGWQ010000299.1:0-3337 GCA_965652575.1 uncultured Arenibacter sp.
AAGATAGTTTTTACAAAGGTTTTGACCCGAAATAGACCTATAAAATGTTCAAAATCCTTTTAGCAGCGGTAAAATCGATGTATATCCATAAGCAATAAGCAAAAAGCAAAAATAAAAAAGGATTTCACTACCCCTCCCTGCGGACTGTCAAAGTTTATGGAAACCAAAGTAACTTCAATGAAATTATAGGCAGGCCCGACCCAAGGGCCGGAGCAGCATTAGATTATACCGGATAATAATCCAAATCGCTATGGCACTAAAAAAATAGTGTAGAGGTATTAAATTTCCCTATTCACGTCCCACGCCTCCAGATAATCCGCCACGGATTTCACGAACATTCCTCCCAAAGCCCCGTTGACCACCCTATGATCATAACTATGGGATAAATACATCTTACTTCTGATGGCGATAAAGTCGCCCTCTTTGGTTTCTACTACGGCGGGCATTTTACGGATTGCCCCCAAAGCCAATATGCCCACCTGCGGCTGATTGATGATCGGGGTGCCAAAAATACTGCCAAAGGTACCCACATTGGTTACGGTATAGGTACCATCCTTTACCTCATCCGGCTTTAAGGCATTGTTCCGGGCCCTCTTGGCCAAATCATTGACCGCCTTGGCCATGCCCACCAAATTTAACTGGTCCGCATTTTTAATTACGGGTACGATCAAGTTTCCATCGGCCAAGGCCGCGGCCATACCAATATTTATATTTTTTTTCTTGATTATGGTGTCCCCGTCCAGGGATATATTGATCATCGGAAACTTTTTCAATGCAATGGCCACCGCTTCCATAAAGATAGGGGTAAAGGTAAGTTTTTCACCTTCCCTTTTTTCAAAGTTATCCTTTACCTTATTTCTCCAATGGACCACGTTGGTAACATCTACCTCAACAAAACTTTGCACATGGGCAGAGGTGGCCACACTTGCCCTCATATGCTGGACGATCAGTTTGCCCATACGGGTCAAAGGAATATGCTCGTCCCCATTACCGGACAGTTCCTTCTCCGAAACCGGTTTAACCGTTTCCGGTTTAGCTTCCTCTACTTTAATAGGTTCCGGTTGGGAAACTTGCCCCGCTTTTTTGTCGGAAGGAATTACATCCCCTACGTTCTTCTCTTCAAAAGATTGTCTTTCACCAACCCTGCCGGAAGCAACATAGTCCAAAATATCATTTTTGGTCACCCTGCCCTCACTTCCCGTACCTTTTATGGAGTCCAACTCGGCCAAGGCAATCCCCTCCTGTTTTGCTATATTTTTTACCAAGGGGGAATAAAACCTATCGGCTCCACTATAATCCAATTTTGGGGCGGCAGCGGTTTCCTTGGCACCCAGTACCGCCACTTCCAATTCCTCCATCGCTTTGCCGGGGGCATCGTCTTTTACAGATGTCATATCACTCTCGTGATCGGATTCAAAATTATTTCCGTTTATTTCTATAATAGCAACGGTCTGCCCCACCTTCACAACATCGTCTATATTAAATAATTTCTCGACCAAAATGCCATCTACCTCACTGGGAACTTCGGAATCTACCTTGTCCGTGGCAATTTCAAAAACAGCTTCGTCCATTTCTATGGTATCCCCAACCTCCTTCAGCCATGAGGTAAGTGTTGCCTCCGCAACACTCTCTCCCATTTGTGGCAATTTCAGTTCAAATTTTGACATATCCTTATTTAATATACTTAAATTGATTAGTAATTTGCAAAAATAACAAATATAAGACTACATTTTTGACTTTTATTCATTGTTTTTATTTAGACCCCCTATACCTTTAACGAATTCTCAAACGGAATTCTATTGAGAATACTTCTTCCCAGAGTCACCTCATCCGCATACTCCAGCTCATCCCCTACCGCAATGCCCCTGGCAATGGTAGAGGTTTTTATCCCCAACCCCTCTAATTGCCTGTATATATAAAAGTTGGTGGTATCCCCTTCCATGGTAGAGCTTAATGCGAATATTAATTCCTTTATTTTTCCCTGCCTAGCTTTATCCACCAAAGAGTGGATAGACAAGTCTTGGGGCCCTACACCTTCCATAGGGGAAATTTTACCCCCAAGAACATGGTATTGTCCCAAAAACTGACCTGTATTTTCTATGGCCATCACATCGCGAATATCCTCGACTACACAAACAAGGCTTTCATCCCTTCTGGGGTTTGAACAAATGGCGCAAACCTCTACATCGGAAATATTATGGCAGTTTTTACATAACTTAATATGCTCCTTTAAATTGACCAAGGCATTGGCCAAACCGATAGTCTGTTCTTTGGGCCGCCTTAAAAGATGAAGGACCAACCTCAGTGCCGTGCGTTTGCCAATCCCCGGTAACTGGGACATCTCATAGACCGCATTTTCCAATAATTTAGATGAAAATTCCATATTCGCAAAATTACAATTTTATACCATTAATTTAAGGCATTACCGCTAAAAGTAAATTTCCAACATTTACCAATCCATATCCAATAGGCGCAGACAAGACAATTAAACTTTTCCTTTTATCAGTTTGATGATGATGATGATCATGTCCATCCCATATGAACGTTGACAATTGGTTTTACCTACCCTACAATTTTACAGCGCAATTCTCTTCCCAAATCCCACTTGCCGTTTACCGATACAAATAACCTTTCATCGACATGGCGATATTATTAACTTCCAATAATTTTCATCCGACCCCCTACCCTTGGATGAAGCCATAACCTAAAAAACACACTTCTTGAATGAAATTGAACAAAAACACATTATAATCTGATTTACAATAAATTAAAACGGTCAACCTAAATTTATACATCCTATTGGACGCTCCAATAAACACTTTATTGAGCATTAAATCCCATAAAAATGAAATTGCTTTTCAGAAAATTAAGCTAAAGTTGTTTTTGGTATATTTTGAAAATATAATAATTAGCCCTTATTTTGCCCTAGTGTCGTATTGCAGGTTGATCGACACTAGGCATAGTTCCCCAATCCTATGGCCGCAATGCAATTTGAATTTATTGGCTTGTTAACAATTAAGGAACGGCACCTCAAAATTAATATTAACACTCTTTTATATTGAAGTTAAAGTGTGTTAATACTTGTAAGCAGGTGATGGAATATTCGTACCTTAAGATGTATATAATGATTTTGGTCATTGATATCGCTATATATTTATAGTTAATGGTTAGTGTTTAGTATAGTCTATCAATGAAAGAAACCCGGGAGACTTCTCCCGGGTTTTGTTTTTGGCACTTTTTTTATTCTTTCATTTTCTTTGCTGGTCCAAAGAAACCGACATGGGAGGTTCATGAATACCTTATTCTAAAATAGACGGGCAATGAATAAAACGAAACA
>CBFGWQ010000300.1:0-3307 GCA_965652575.1 uncultured Arenibacter sp.
GATTTCGACTCCGCTAATCTCCGTAATCCTCATTCGGTGGCTGAGCGTAGTCGAAACCACACACTGGATACTGGATACTGGATGCTAGATGCTCCACATACCTTGAACCTGAAACCTTGAACTTTAAACCTTATAACTTTCCAACCTTAAACTTACCTCTAGGGTATATTCAAATACTTATGGGTCTGGAGCGACACTTTCCATTTGGGGTTTTGCATCACATACTCCACGATCATTGGAACCACCTTATCCCTGACGCTCCATTCCGGTTGCAGGTACAAAATACAATCTTTATTGGTCTTGGCCGCCTGTTCCTCGGCAAAGATAAAGTCGTGTTTATTGTACACGATCATCTTTAGTTCGTGCGCCCTGCCGTAAATAATGCCTTCCGGTAACTTGTTCTTTTTTGGGGAAAGACAGATCCAGTCCCAGGTTCCGGAAAGCGGATAGGCCCCGGAAGTCTCTATATGGGTCTTCAGGTTTTTGGCCTTTAGGGCTTCCGTTAGGGGAGCCATATCCCAAGTAAGGGGTTCTCCCCCTGTAACGACTATGGTATCGGAATATTTGGCCGCATTGGCCACAATATGGTCTATCCCTGTTGGAGGGTGGGTTTCCGCATTCCAACTTTCCTTCACATCGCACCAATGGCAACCCACATCGCAACCGCCCACACGAATAAAATAAGCCGCGGTCCCCTTGTGGAAACCTTCGCCCTGAATCGTATAAAACTCCTCCATTAAAGGCAGCATAAGGCCCTGATCTACCAAGGCCATAACATCTTCTTTTACCATGGCGCAAAGATAAAAAATACCCCGCTCCGGCACTACTAATTAAGAAAAAGATATTTTGGGAGGTCACAAATCCTGATCTTTAAATAAAGAAATTTTTAATTTTAACCTCACCCGAGACTACCGAAAAAGCAGTCCCGAACCTGCCTACCGACAAAGGCAGGCTCTTAAGTTGGCACGAGCGTCACTCTCGTGCCACAACCAATTTTCTTTAAAACAAAAAGCTTCTTCCTTATTATAAAATATTGAATTTAGATTTGTACTATATTGGTATGGCCACAAAACGATTATTCTACATTTATAAAAACACCTAAGTACATGACAAAAATCGACTTAACAGGGGGTATCGGAAAATCCGTTTTACCCCAAACCCTAAAGGGAGCCTGATTTTCCTTGATTTCTCCCTTTAGGGTCGGGGACAAAAATTGAGGAAAATCTTGCAAAATGGAATTTTGTCATATACTAAAAAATTACACTTATTATTTTTCAATTATTTTTGCTTTATGAAATGGGCATAAACAGAATTAATTTTTTTGCATACCGGGCGGGAGCACAGCGGTTGATTTATGCAAATAAATTTATTGCCCCTTTTTCATATTCAAAAAAAACTAAATGGATGAAATGAGCATGACCAAAATTTGGTCGCCAGCCCGAAAGATTCATTCTGGCGGGCAAACCCAAATAAAGATATGCGAATTACACCCATCTGTCCGCCCGTTCCGGTGCGGATGGGAACGATATAGTCGGGCAGGTATGACCGCTAAAAAACCTGTCTGCCGAAAAGGCAGGCAATAAATATCTACATATGAAAAGAATAGTCAATTACTTTCTACAAGGTTTGTTATATATCGCGCCCTTGGGAATCACGGCCTACATTATTTATGTAGTATTCCATTTTATAGATAATTTATTGAAAGATAAACTGGAGGAAATTTTTAATATTGATATCCCGGGATTGGGATTGGCAGTAATCTTTTTATTTCTTGTTATGGTCGGGATAATCGGCCAAAGCATATTGGCGAGACCCTTTAAAGACCTATTTAAACGGATCATTGAAAAAACGCCTTTACTCAAGCTGATATTTTCTGCATTGAACGACCTTTTTTCCGCTTTTGTAGGCAAGGAAAAAAAGTTCAATAAGCCAGTTATGGTCTTGGTAAACCCGATATCAAATTTGGAAAAGCTGGGTTTCCTCACCGAAGAGGATTTAAGCTCCCTAGATGAAAAGGAAAAGGTAGCCGTTTATTTCCCGCATTCCTATAACTTTTCAGGGGAATTGTTCATTGTACCTAAAAATCAGGTAAGGCCAATTGATATAAATCCTTCCGTAGTTATGAAATTTATTATCTCGGGTGGTGTTTCTGGTGTCTATGAAGACAAGGAAACCGCTAATGATTAAAAATAAATAGAACTTACCTTAATTGAGCATCAATACCTACAAAAATCATACATTATGAATCCAAAAGTTGTCGATAGATTTTTAGACAGGGCCAAAAAATGGAAGCCGGAAATGACATTGTTGAGGGAAATCTGTCAGGATTGCGGCCTCACGGAGGAATTTAAGTGGATGCACCCCTGTTATACATACCATGGAAAAAATGTGGTTCTAATCCATGGTTTTAAGGAATATTGCGCCCTCCTTTTTCATAAGGGAGTCCTGCTAAAAGACACCGACAACATTTTGATCCAACAAACCGAGAACGTACAATCGGCCCGTCAAATCCGCTTTACAGGCCTCCAGGAAATCATAGATCTAAAACTTACCATCAAAGCCTATATTTTTGAGGCCATGGAAGTAGAAAAGGCGGGATTGGAAGTGCCGATGAAAAAGACCTCCGAATTTAAAATGCCGGATGAATTTAAAGAGGCCCTGGATAATGACCCGGATTTAAAAACGGCGTTCCAAGGCTTGACCCCGGGGAGGCAAAGAGGGTATTTACTGTATTTCTCACAGGCCAAACAATCCGCCACAAGGGCTAACAGAGTGAAAAAACATATCCCTAAAATCCTCCAGGGCAAGGGATTGAACGACCAATAATTGGGGTTGGCAATAGGCAAAAAAACAGATTTTACTGTGAATTACCAAAACTTTTGGAAACTGAAGTAACCGCAATGAAATTGCATGCCGGCAAAGGCAGGCAGGGGTTTTGGAACGGAATGGGATTCCATGGCAAACTATATTCCAGAGATATGGGATATGGGAATTGAGATACTAGATGCTAGATACTTGAACTTTCAACATTCAAACTTTCAACTTTATAACCTTGAACTTTCACAATAAGCCTTTGGTCCTGGTTCCAGCCTCAAGTTTCCAGTATCTCACTACCCAATACTATATACTCCAATTTCGACTCCGCGACCTGATGGCGAGGTAGGCTCAATCTCCATCAATACACACCCCTAACCCCTCTCAAGAGGGGAGTTTTTCAACCTGCCTGCAGAACATCATCGCTTATGGCTTATGGCTTATGGCTTACGCCTTATGGCCTATAGCTTATCATCTTGAGCTATCCCCAATT
>CBFGWQ010000301.1:0-3296 GCA_965652575.1 uncultured Arenibacter sp.
AAAACTCCTGCCTTTGTCGGTAGACATGTATTGCATAATAGCTTATTTTTTCAATTCTGCGATAAACATTTTTGACTGGGACTCGATAATGGCTTGGGCCTCTAATATTGCTTTGTCCAAAATTACCGTATTTTCAGGGGAGGCCAAATCTGTTGTAGATGCAATGGCCTTTATGTACCAATCTTCCCAGGCTTTTATTATGGCTGTTTCACTTTCCACTGGGTTTCCGGCCTTAACGGATTTTTCGCTGAGCAAAAATTCCTCTGAAAGACGATTTGTTGCTGCATCCCGGACTATTTTAACAATATCCATGGCCAAATAGGAATCAGCATTTACTAAGGTCAGGGCACTTGCCAAGGCTGCAATGCCTACATTCTTAAGGGTTTCTTGGGAGACCTTATCCAATCTGTCAAGATCGGTATGATAAAACTGATCTGTGAAATGCCAAAGCAATAATGCGGGAATATTGTTGTCCAAGAAAGGGGTATGGTCACTACCGCCTTCATAAGGATTTGTATTTACTTCCCATTGGGCAACTTTCCCCTGCTTTAAAAAAATATGGATCATATAGTCATTTAAGTAATGGGGCCTCATATCATCCAAGGTGAGCAACCGGCCACCCCATTCCGTATGCTTATCCTTTCCCCTAGTCCATATGGCACTTGGATCCGGCATTTTTTCCAATAAAAATGAACCCCCTGTAATAGCCGTATTTTCCCCCACCATATCCAAACTTATTCCCCATTTAATACCGTTCGCTCTTTCTTTATTGTTTTGAAGGTATCTTTTTGTGGATCTAATTTCATCGCCCCAAATAAAGGTCATGCTTCGCTGTATATCAATATTTTCACTCTCTATAAGTTTGGCGGCAACTGTGGCCATTTCCAATTGGACGCCTACCCCACTGGCATTGTCGTTGGCACCCGGTTCCTGCACATGGGCACTGAATACCATACGTTCCTTCGGTATTTCGGAGCCTTTTATATCGGCAACCAATGTTAGTTCCTCGGAAGGATATATTTTACTGGAAATAAATACTTTGGCATATACTTTTCCTTTTTCCAATGCCGCCTTTAGTTTTTCTTTGGCATTATGGGAAAGGGCAATTCCCCAAGTATTCTTGGGGTTATATGGTAAACTTCGGAATTGAATGGAATTTACATTTTTTTCAGGGTTTATATAGTCCGGATTGTCATAGGCAACCATACCCAAGGCCCCCTTTTTTAAAACTCCCTCCATATAAGTTTCGGGACCATTTTTTTCTGTAAAAATAATTTTCCCTTTTACAGAAATTTTTTGAAGATCATCCAAATCCTTAACATAAATAACTTCTGCAGTAGTTCCTTTGCTCGGGGTCGAAATTGAATTTAGATAAACCATGTTCCTATTGGAGGTATAGGATAGCAATGGGGTATCTTCATCAACCAGGGCAATGTTTGCATCTACAATTTCCCAAGTGGGATGCTCCATGGGCCTTTTTTCGATTCTATAGGTAAATCGGTTCCTTGGGGTTGCTTTTTCTTCCAAAACATAGCCCGCAGCTTCCAAGGATGTCGCCACTTTATGGATGCTTTTATTAAAGCCTTCATTGCCTACCACCCGCCAAAATTGTTCCATGTATGCCGTGGTTTCATAGGCCTGTTCCCCATTAAGGCTGTTTCTAATGATATTTAAATAATCGTCCGGGGTAACTGCGGAATTCTTTGTTTGTGCCCAGCCAAGGGTAACTAGGCTTAAAAATATAAAGATTGGAAATTTAGTCATAACAATGGACAGATTTTAAGGACCATATAAATAACGGTATATGTCTCTTCATTCCCTACCAAATGAATGGGCGAAGATATAATAATTTGGAGTTACCGTCCGTGTAAAGGGCAGTTTTTAAAATTCATTTAACGGTTAGTGGGTAAAGCATTTTGTAATTATTAAATTTGATGACAAAAGCAGAAAAAATGAAATATCAGCAAATAGATAGCAACTTGTTTGTAAAGAACCGCAAGAAGTTTATGGCGAGAATGAAGCCAAAAAGTATTGCCGTATTTAACTCGAACGACATTTATCCCATTGGAGCCGACAGCACCATGCCTTTTGAACAGAACAGGGATTTGTTTTATTTAAGCGGTGCCGATCAAGAGGAAACTATTTTGTTGTTGTTTCCGGATGCCATTGAGAAAAAGCACAGGGAGGTCCTGTTCGTGAGGGAGACCAATGCGCATATTGCGGTTTGGGAAGGTGAAAAGTTGACCAAAGAAAAAGCCACTGAAGTATCCGGTATAGATACCATTTATTGGTTGACCGATTTTGATAAGATCTTTTTTGACCTTATGACAGAAGCGGAAACCGTATATTTTAATACCAACGAGCATTACCGTCAGGCGGTGGAGACCCAAACCAGGGAAGATCGGTTTATAATGAAGTGCAAACAGCAGTATCCTGCGCATCAATGGGCCAAGAGCAGCCCCATTTTACAAGAAATAAGGGGCGTAAAGGAACCCGAGGAAATTGCCATTATGCAGACGGCCTGCAATATTACCGAAAAAGGGTTTAGGCGCCTATTGGGTTTTGTAAAGCCCGGGGTTATGGAATATGAGATAGAAGCGGAGCTGCTGCACGAATTTATCCGCAATAGGTCCAAGGGTTTTGCCTATACGCCCATCATTGCTTCTGGCAATAATGCCAATGTATTGCATTATATAGAAAACAACCGCGAGTGCAAGGACGGGGATATGTTACTGATGGATGTTGCGGCCGAGTACGCCAATTATTCCAGCGATCTTACCCGCACCATTCCCGTCAACGGCAGGTTTACCCCAAGACAGAAAGCGGTTTATGAGGCGGTACTTCGCGTAAAGAACGAGGCCACTGGTATGTTGGTACCTGGCACCATGTGGGCCGAATACCATAAGGAAGTGGGTAAGCTTATGACATCGGAGTTGTTGGGACTGGGTCTCTTGGATAAGGCCGATGTACAAAATGAGGATAAGGACTGGCCGGCCTATAAAAAATACTTTATGCACGGTACCAGTCATCATATTGGGCTGAATACCCACGATTACGGCGCATTTAAAACACCCATGGTGGCCAATATGGTCTATACCGTAGAACCTGGGATTTATATTCCGGAGGAAAGTATGGGTATCCGTTTGGAAGACGATGTGGTCATCCAGGAAAAAGGGGCCCCCTTTAACCTTATGGCCAACATTCCCATTGAGGTGGAAGAGATCGAAGAGTTGATGAATGCCGGGAAATAGGTTTTTAGGTTTTAGAGCTGGGATACGTTAAGCGAACATGTTTTT
>CBFGWQ010000302.1:0-3234 GCA_965652575.1 uncultured Arenibacter sp.
ATATGAAGAATATTCAGGACGTACTCAAGGAAAGGATTTTGGTGTTGGACGGCGCCATGGGGACCATGCTTCAACGGTATAAGTTTACGGAGGAAGATTTTAGGGGAGAACGGTTTAAGGATTGGGAACATCCCCTACAGGGAAATAATGATCTATTGTCCCTTGTCCAACCGGAGGCCATAGCCGAAATACACCGACAGTACTTTGCCGCAGGGGCCGATATTGTAGAGACCAATACTTTTTCCGGTACCACCATTGCGATGGCGGATTATCATATGGAGGATCTGGTCTACGAATTAAATTATGAGTCGGCCAGAATAGCAAAGGCGGTCGCCGATGAATTTACGGCCAAAGAGCCCGAAAAACCACGTTTTGTTGCCGGGAGCATCGGGCCTACCAATAAAACGGCCAGTATGTCCCCGGATGTGAACGATCCCGGTTTTAGGGGGGTTTCCTTTGAAGAACTTAGGGTAGCCTATAAACAACAAGTGGAGGCCCTTTTGGATGGGGGAGTGGATATTTTATTGGTAGAGACCATCTTTGACACCCTTAATGCCAAGGCGGCGCTATTTGCCATTGAAGAGGTCAAGGAAGAACGAAACATAGAGGTGCCCATTATGGTGAGCGGTACTATAACCGATGCCTCGGGCAGGACCTTGTCCGGCCAAACCGCTGAAGCCTTTTTGATATCCATAAGCCATATACCCATTTTGTCCGTAGGGTTCAACTGCGCTTTGGGAGCTAGTCAGTTGGTACCCCATTTGGAGGTGCTCTCCAGTAAAACGGAGCATGCCGTTTCTGCCCATCCCAATGCGGGATTGCCCAATGCCTTTGGGGAATATGATGAAACACCGGAGGAAATGGCCGCTCAGATAAGGGAATATGTAGAAAAGGCCCTGGTAAATATTGTAGGGGGATGTTGTGGTACTACTCCCGAACATATAAAGGCAATGGCCGAGGTGGTCAAGAACTATGCTCCTAGAATCCTAAATGCTTTAGAAACGCACCAATGATACCTAGCAGGCAGATTGTTCTTGAAGCCGGCAAAAGGGTGGCCCCCTTTGTTCATAGAACACCGGTGCTCACCTCCCGTTTGTTGAATGAATTGGCAGGAGCGGAGGTTTTCTTTAAGTGTGAGAACTTTCAAAAAATGGGCGCTTTTAAAATGCGGGGAGCAATAAATGCCATTCAGCAATTAAACGAGGCCCAGAAAAAGGCGGGGGTGGTAACCCATTCCTCCGGAAATTTTGGTCAGGCCTTGGCCTTGGCAGCAAAGAATTTGGGGGTAAATGCCTATATAGTAATGCCATCCAGTGCTCCGGCCGTAAAAATTGAGGC
This sequence comes from uncultured Arenibacter sp., assembly GCA_965652575.1. Lineage (GTDB taxonomy): Bacteria > Bacteroidota > Bacteroidia > Flavobacteriales > Flavobacteriaceae > Arenibacter. Next base: position 1,339 of record CBFGWQ010000302.1, read on the forward strand.
AGTGAAGGCCTATGGAGGGTTGGTTACCATTACGGAGCCCACTTTGGAAGCAAGGGAAAGATCGGCCTCATCCATTGTTACCGAAAAAGGAGCTGTTTTTTTACACCCTTCCAATGACCTGAATGTAATTGTGGGGCAGGGAACGGCGGCATTGGAACTTTTGCAGGACCAGCCCGATCTGGAATATATTATGGGCCCGGTAGGTGGTGGTGGACTTATAGCAGGTACGGCATTGGCAGCCCATTACCTTGGAAATAACTGTAAGGTTGTTGGGGGAGAGCCTAAAGAAGCAGATGACGCCTATAGGTCCTTTAAGAGTGGAAAAATAGAGTACAATATAGCAGCGGATACCATTGCGGACGGACTAAAAACCAACTTGGGCGATGTAAATTTTCCCATTATCATGGAATTGGTCTCGGAAATTATCAGAGTGGGGGAGGAGGAAATCATCAGTGCCATGAAATTAATTTGGGAGCGGATGAAGTTGGTAATAGAACCCTCCAGTGCAGTGCCTTTTGCTGCCTTGTTAAAGGAAAGGGAAAAGTTTAAAAATAAAAAGGTGGGGATCATTCTCTCAGGAGGCAATGTGGAACTATCAAATTTGCCGTTTTAAGGACGAAATTAGCTGTTCTTAATAAAGAGGTCAATATAGAAATAATGAGCAGTACAACAGATAAGGAACAACATAGTACAAAACGGTTTTTAAAACTCTCTGGCTTGGAGCCTTTGGTGATAACCCCGGAAAGCAATTTTGTGAATGTAGGGGAGCGTACCAATGTGGCGGGTTCCAAAAAATTCCTTCGACTGGTAAAGGAGGAGAAGTTTGAAGAGGCATTGGATATAGCCCGGGAACAGGTAGAAGGGGGGGCTCAGATCATTGATGTCAATATGGACGATGGCCTTATTGATGGCAAGGAGGTGATGGTAAAGTTTTTGAACCTTATTGTGTCCGAACCGGATATTGCCCGGGTCCCTATAATGATCGATAGCTCCAAATGGGATATTATTGAAGCAGGTCTACAGGTAGTACAGGGAAAATGTGTGGTGAATTCCATAAGTCTCAAAGAAGGGGAGGAATTGTTTGTTAAGCAGGCGAAGCTTATTAGACGTTATGGTGCTGCGGTCATTGTTATGGCCTTTGATGAGGTTGGGCAGGCCGATAATTACGAAAGGAGATTGGAAATAGCCCAACGCTCTTATGATATATTGGTAAATAAGGTAGGGTTTCCGCCAGAGGATATTATTTTTGATCTTAACATATTTCCCGTAGCCACGGGAATGGACGAGCACAAATTAAATGCGCTCGACTTTATAAATGCCACAGCATGGGTAAAGGAGAATCTACCCTTTTGTAGTGTTAGTGGTGGGGTAAGTAATGTCTCCTTTAGTTTTAGGGGCAATAATCCGGTGCGGGAGGCAATGCACTCCGTATTCCTATATCATGCCATAAAGGCCGGGATGAATATGGGAATTGTAAACCCCAGTATGCTGGAGGTCTATGACGATATTCCCAAAGATCTTTTGGAATATGTGGAGGATGTAATCCTCAACCGAAGGGAAGATGCCACGGAGCGATTATTGGAATTTGCAGAAACTGTAATCGGTAAGGAGAAGGAAAATAAGGTAGACCTTTCTTGGAGGGAGGAACCCTTGCAAAATAGGATTACCCGCGCCTTGGTGAAGGGGATAGATCAATATGTGGTAGAGGATGTCGAGGAGGCCCGTTTAAGTGTTAATGCGCCGATAGAAGTGATCGAGGGGCATTTGATGACCGGTATGAACGTGGTGGGCGATCTTTTTCAAAGTGGTAAGATGTTCCTGCCCCAAGTGGTAAAATCGGCCAGGGTCATGAAAAAAGCAGTGGCTTATCTGTTACCATTTATAGAAGAGGAGAAG
>CBFGWQ010000303.1:0-3215 GCA_965652575.1 uncultured Arenibacter sp.
TGATACTTTATATATTTGCAAAAACATTGGTATGGATCAGGATAAATCGGAGGAATTTTACAGTAGGTTAAAGGACCAATTGGCGGAAAGCGGTCAATGGCCATCCAATTACCTGTATAAGTTTATAGTACCTACGGACACTGAAAAGATAAGGCAGATTCAGGATATTTTTGACAATACGGGTGCGGTGATCGAATCCAAACAATCCAAAAATGCAAAATATACCAGCTTGAGCATTACGGTGAACCTTAAGGATCCGGATGAAGTAATACGAAAATATAAGGAAGTAGGGCAGGTAAAAGGGGTAATATCCCTCTAAAATAGTATATGTAGCATAATTTTGTTAATTTGCGTACGTTAAAAGAGTACACTTCCTTTTCATAAATAAATATTTCAATTTGAATTTAGTAGAAAACTTAGAATACAATACGGAGCGACCAAAGCTCATTATACCCGAGTACGGGCGCCATTTCCAGAAAATGGTGGACCATGCCGTATCCATTGAGGACGATGCCGAGCGCAACCGGGTGGCCCAGGCCATTATAAGCGTTATGGGCAATATTCAGCCCCATTTGAGGGACGTACCGGATTTCCAGCATAAATTATGGGACCAATTGTTTATCATGTCCGATTTTAAATTGAACGTGGACTCACCATTTCCCATTACTTCCAAAGAGACCCTGCAAAAACGTCCGGACCCATTGGGCTACCCCCAAAATTTTCCAAAATATAGGTTTTACGGCAACAACATAAAGCGTATGATAGATGTGGCCATAAAATGGGAAAAGGGCGATATGCGAGACGGATTGGAGTATGCCATAGCCAACCACATGAAAAAGTGTTATTTAAACTGGAACAAGGACACGGTGGACGACAAGGCTATTTTTAAGCATCTCTACGAGTTGAGCGATGGAGCAATAGATCTGGCCAAGGAGGGGGAAAACCTGACGGAAAGTGGACAATTCCTCAAAAACCGCGTGGCAAAAACGCCTAGGGCAAGCTCTAATAAAAAAACGCAAAGAAATCAAACCCGTGGTAAAAAGCGGTATTAATTTTCTCAAACCTTAATGGGAACATTTAAAATAGAAGGCGGTCATCAATTGCATGGAGAAATTACACCGCAAGGGGCCAAGAACGAAGCATTACAAATACTCTGCGCCGTATTGCTTACTACGGAAAAAGTGTCCATAACCAACATTCCGGACATTGTTGATGTAAACAAATTAATATCCCTGTTGGAGGATTTGGGGGTCAAGATCCAAAAGAAGGGCCAAGGTTCGTACACCTTTATGGCAGACGATGTTAATCTCGACTACCTGCAATCGGCCCAATTTAAGGAGGACGGTAGGGGGCTTAGGGGCTCCATTATGCTCGTAGGTCCATTGTTGGCACGTTTCGGCAAGGGATACATTCCCAAACCCGGCGGCGATAAAATAGGACGCAGACGATTGGATACCCATTTTGAAGGGTTTATAAAATTAGGGGCCAAATTTAGATATAACAAAGAAGAGCACTTTTACGGGGTCGAAGCCAAAAAATTGAAGGGTACCTATATGCTCTTGGACGAGGCTTCGGTTACCGGAACGGCAAATATTGTTATGGCCGCCGTGTTGGCAGAAGGGAAGACCACCATATACAATGCGGCCTGTGAACCTTATTTGCAGCAATTGTGCAAAATGCTGAACAGGATGGGGGCCAAAATTACCGGTATAGGCTCCAATTTATTGGAAATTGAAGGTGTGGATACCCTAAGTGGCACTGATCACAGAATGCTACCGGATATGATAGAGATCGGTAGTTGGATAGGTCTGGCCGCCATGACCAGGAGCCATTTGACCATTAAGGATGTTAGTTGGGACGATTTGGGCCAAATCCCTACTGTTTTTAGAAAGTTGGGCATACAACTGGAACGAAAGGGGGACGACATCATTATTCCCGAGCATAAGGACGGGTATGAGATACAAAATTATATAGACGGGTCTATTCTGACCGTTGCCGATGCACCATGGCCGGGGCTTACACCGGATTTGTTGAGCATTATCCTGGTGATGGCCACCCAGGCCAAAGGAGAGGTCCTGATCCATCAAAAGATGTTCGAAAGCCGGTTGTTCTTCGTAGATAAATTAATAGACATGGGGGCCAAGATCATTCTCTGCGATCCACATAGGGCCACGGTTATAGGGCATAACTTTAAATCCAGTCTAAAGGCCACCACTATGGTATCCCCGGACATTAGGGCGGGTGTTTCCTTGCTTATAGCCGCTTTGTCCGCCAAGGGAACTTCTACCATTCACAACATTGAACAGATAGATAGGGGCTACGAAAATATAGATACAAGATTAAGGGCCATTGGTGCCAAGATCACCAGGGTGTAATCATGAAAATCAATCAATAGATTCCTCGACGCTCTGCCTCGGGGTTTCCGATCATACCTCCCCTTGGGGGAGGTCGGAATTGTTTTTTCGCAATTCCGGGTGGGGCAAAATACAAAATTTCGGCTTTTGGCCCTAAGGCCAAAATGATACCGATAGATCGGTACGGGGAAATACCTCTACGGCTCTGCCTTGGGAATAGTTGGTTTCAAGAAATGCTTTAATTCCATCGGTTCGAACAAAAAGAGCATTCGGATTAGGAAGCCATTGAAATAGGGCTATCGACCAATAACACCGCTTATTTTTTCACCAATACTTAGAAGATCGCCCACTTCTTCCTTGGTAAAATCATAAGGAACGGGTTTGGCGATTCCCAAGGTGCCGTATAGTTTCCCGTTTAACATCATGGGGACCGCAATGGAGCCTTCTACTTTTGTTTCCTTGGCCGCAGGGCGTGCCACTCCGGAAGCATCGGTTTGCAGATTGCACATTTCTACGGGTTCACGGCGTTCGGCCGCTATCCCTGCCATTCCCTTACCAATGGGGATCTCGGAAAGTTTGGGGATCAAAAAGGGAGGAATGCCCTGATGGGCCCGGACCTTTAACAATCCCGATTTTTCATCCAGAAAATGTAGGGTACCGGTAGTACAGTCAAATGTGGAAATTATAGTGGAAAGGACTTCCTGCCAATTGGTCGCATTGTTTTTAAGAAGTCCGTCCAATACAGTGTCCCGTTGTACATTATCCTTGTTCATATGTTTTAATTTTCTTTTGTTAGTATCCAAATTTACTAAATCCGGTTAAACTATTACCGCGGTTGTTTAATCTTTATAATTCCCCGAC
>CBFGWQ010000304.1:0-3211 GCA_965652575.1 uncultured Arenibacter sp.
TTTTGCCTACTTCCTACTGACCACTGTTTACTTATCCAATTCCATTTCAAAATCCCTGCCGGTAGACAGGCTTTCCGATCATACCTCTCCTCGTGGCATGTAGTGTAATTAATTGAGGAGGATCTCGTCCAAAAACAACCAACTTTTACCTCCCGGATTGGGGTGCCAGGAAGGATTCTTGAGCTGACTTATTACTTCCACTTTTACGAAATTGGATTTGGTTGGCGGTATGCTAAGGTCAAAAAAATGAAATTTGGTATCCGTGTTGGGTTTTTCCTGTGGAACTTTCTCCGTATGGACCAGCTTAAAATTATTGCCATCCTCTGATATCCATACCTTGAAGCCTATGGGATAAAAAATCCATTTCTCGGGGGAAGAAAATGCCCCTACCGATACACTGGATATCAATTCTTCTTTTTGGAGTTTTAAAGTGGCCGCAAAGCTACTGCCTTCGTAGCCTATCCAATTGCCGTCCAACAAATTGTTGGTCCCCCTTTTTAGATCTATCAAGGTATTTCCTCCATTTCCCTTGTATTTTTCGCTGGGCTTATTGCTAAGGGTAATGGATTCGGGCAGAATACTCGATTTTTTAAAACTCATGGTTTTTACGGGGCTTAATTTCCAGCCCGGTTTATGGCTAACGGCCCTGATCTGGGTAGAGTTGGTCAGTACAATGGGCCCTATGTATTTTGTTGAAGTGCTGTCCGGTTCCGAACCGTTCAAGGTATAGTATAGGTCCACCCCCCTATAAAAATAGTCCAGGGTCACTTTAATGGAATCCTTGAAGAAATCCGTGGCTGCAATTATGTTAGGTGGCTCCAAGTTGGATGGCGTAAAAAGATCTTCGCTTATACCAACTACCGTAACACCGGTACGTTTACTGCTAAAACGATCCAGAGCTTCTTTGGTGATTTTGGAATTCCATGGGTATAAGGTTTTTAATCCGTTTAGGGGAGCCAATTTTTCCAGGCCCTGATCGGTAATATCGGTACCGTAAATGTTGAGGGATTCCAAGTGTTTTAATTCGCCTATGGATTCCATGGATTTGTCCGTAATCTTCGTATTTTGTAATTGCAGTTTGGTGAGATTCTTGAACGAGGTTAGATAGTGGGAAATGGTGTCGTTGAAATTGGAATTGCCCAAATTGAGTTCAACAATGTTCCCTGCATACTTATTTAATGTCTTTAGATCATTTTTTCCTATACTTTTATTGTTGGATAAATTTACTATCAAAAGAGGGTTGTTTTCGGCCAATTTTGTAATTATGGGTTTGTTCATGTTGATGGAGGCCAACCAATTTTCGGGAACCATTGCTGCTTTTTCTGCAATAAGGGCCCTGGAGGAAGTGTCCTTTTCCAATGCATTTAGAATATCGTTTATCTTTTCGGTTTTATCCAAAGTCCCGGCCACACAATCAAAGCAGTTATCCTGGCTTACCCACCATTCCAATAGTGTTATTTCATTATTCGTGAGTTGAATTTTTCCTTTGGGTGGCATATGGTCCTCGTCCTCCATAGGCAGTTTAATATGGTGTACCAACCTTGGAGCTTCGCCCTTTTCCGCAATCAATAAGCTGCCGGAATCCCCCCCTTTGAGGAGCTGTTCTTTGTTGGTCATGATCAGACCTCCTTTAACCTTGTTGGGGTTGTGACAGCTTGTACATTTATCATCCAGAATTGGCATAATAATATCGTTGAATACCAAGGCTTTGTCAACATCCGTTATAACCACCTTTTCGGTCGTTCCATTCTTATACAGATAGTCCTCTCCATGGGTCATACTCCCCCCATAATGCCCTGTTAGGCCTAAAAGACCCATTACGCCAATAAAAAGGGGCAGGTAGATGTTATTGGACCAGGTTTTCGGATATTTTTTGATAATGTAAAGTAGAATACTGCCTATGGTCAATGCAACGGCCAGCCAGCGATGTCTAAATAGCAAGGTCTCATCATAACCTCCATCTTCGCCCAATAACCAACCACTGGCCACGGATAGTACCGTGCTTGCCGCAGCAACGGCAAGGGTAAAGGAGATCATATGGTTGCCTGTTTCGGAACCTTTCTTTCTAAAGTATAGTTCCATTAGAAAGGCCAATACAAGAATGCCAATGGGCAAATGTACCAATAGGGGATGCAGACGACCAAGGCTTATAATCTGTAGTATCATACTATGGTTTATAGGTTTAGGTTAGGATATCCTTTACGATATGGCCTTCCACATCTGTTAATCTAAACCTTCTTCCTTGGTATTTATAAGTTAATTTCTCATGGTCTATTCCCAATAAATGTAACATTGTTGCTTGAAAATCATGTACATGTACCGGATCCTTTACAATATTGTATCCAAAATCATCTGTTTCCCCATAGACGATACCGGGCTTGATACCCCCTCCGGCCATCCAAATGCTAAAGGACCTTGGATGATGGTCCCTGCCATAATTGGTGTCCGTTAAAAGGCCTTGGGAATAATTGGTCCTTCCAAATTCCCCTCCCCAGATCACCAGGGTATCTTCCAATAATCCCCGTTGCTTCAGATCGGCCACTAGGGCGGCAGAAGCTTGGTCTACGTCTTTTGCCTGTTTGGCAATGGCGTCTGGAAGATTGTCGTGTTGGTCCCAGCCCATATGGTACAATTGGATAAAACGAACGTCCTGTTCCGCCAATCTTCTGGCCAAAAGGCAATTTGCAGCGTAGGTTCCCGGAATTTTGGCTTCGGGCCCGTACATTTCGTAGATATAATCGGGTTCATTGGCGGTATCCATAACATTGGGGACGGAGGTTTGCATCCTATATGCCATTTCATATTGGGCAATCCTACTTTTTATTTCCGGATCCCCGGATTTTTGATAGTGTTTGTCGTTCAATGCGGCCAAATGGTCCAGCATTTCACGTTTCACCTCTTTGGTAATTCCCTTGGGATCGTTCAAATACAGCACGGGGTCCTTGGCGGCCCTAAATTGGACACCTTGGTGCAGGGAATGTAAAAATCCATTGCCCCATAACCTGGTGTACAAGGGTTGCCCGTTGGGTCTTCCCGTACCTCTCGACAATAGGACCGTGAACGCAGGGAGGTTTTCATTTTCACTGCCCAGGCCATAACTTAGCCATGATCCAATACTGGGCCTTCCAGGTTGTTGGGAACCTGTCTGGAAGAATGTTACCGCAGGGTCATGATTGATGGCTTCCGTGTACATGGATTTTATAATGCATAG
>CBFGWQ010000305.1:0-3185 GCA_965652575.1 uncultured Arenibacter sp.
ATCCCAAAACCTCATCTTTTAAGTCGCCTTGTGCTATGGTCGCACTTTTCCAATCTACATTTTTAAGTGTACGGGAGAAAACAATTTTTGGAATTTTGTCAATGGCCATGGCAAAGTCGTTCATTGTTTTTTCTTCGGAAGGATCTTCCAAAAACGTTCGCCAAAATTCCATAAGTTGATACGTGGTTCTACCGTAGATAATTGCGTCTCCTTGTCCCAACAACGCTGTATAATGCCGATGTATTTCTTCATCCGGAATTCCCGCTGTATGGTCGCAAATTCCATCAAGTGTCATATTGAGTGCTGCTACTACTTTTCCCATTTCATTTCATTTTTTAATTCTGTTTGAATGTCGGCCCTTCTTCTATTAGGGGCATTAAGTAGCGTATTGTTGGCAAGATTGCCCAATTTGGATATAGCCTCCGCATCAGGTTTTTCATTTTTTTATCAATTTATATCTCATGTGTGTAGTGAGCCCAGATGGTATTGCTTCTGTAATTTGAATGTCATATTTGTTTTTGTCAATGCCGTCAAACAGTCGGATACCACTTCCTAAAAAAACCGGGGCAAGGTGTATGAAAAATTCGTCCACCAGCCCTGCATTGAGAAATTGTTGAATAGTATTGGCGCCACCCTGTATTCTAATGTCTTTTCCCTTAGCTGATCGTCTTGCTTTTTCCAATGCACTCTCTATTCCGTCATTGATGAAATAAAAAGTTGTTGTTCCCTTTTGAACCCATGGTTCGCGTTTTTCATGTGTCAGCACATAAACGTCCGCTTCGTATAGATTTTCTGCCCAAACGACTTCGCCTTCTTCAAACATTCGCTTTCCCATAATGTAAGAACCGGTTCGTTCAAACACATCATCAATTAATTTACTGTCCGCTCCGTATTCTTCACCACCTTCCATTTTGATGTGTTTCCAAAATGCTTTTTGTTTAAACATCCATTGGTGCAGTTTTCCAGAAACGCCACCCATTGGATTGTCCGGACCCCTGTTGTCTCCTGCAAAAAAGCCGTCCAGTGAAATACCGCTGTCAAATATGATCTTGCCCATTTATATCTTTATTGGTTTATAATCTGCCGTGTCGTTCATTCAATGACCACCATGGGTATCTTTATCGTATCTAAGATATGATATTCATTTAGAGGGTGCAAGCCTGCCTAGCGGATAGAAGAGGCCCTTAAGGGAAGGGGCACCCTTCGGCTCCGCTCAGGACAGATTTTTTCAACCTTAGGTAAGCCGCAAGGTTACTGACCTTGAGGTTGGGACCGAAGATTATTTGCGGTTGAATAATGGGCAAATACTTATCTGTTTTTATGTTTCGGTTCCCAAATCAGTCTTACAAAAGAACTTAACCTTTCATTTTCCCTACTCACGGGAATCCCTGCAACAATTCCAATCAATAAGTGATCGGCAATTCCTAAACGCATTTGTGGTCGGATCGTCATATCAAAGTCGCTATTATCAAAAGTCTTATTGAATTCAATTCCAATAAAGTTTCTGGTACCTGTAATCATATAGTGAAAACTTGTATTGATGTCATAAGTTGTGTGGAATTTGCTGGTGCTGAAATTCTGTTCAATCATTGGCCCTGTATATATCAATGAATGAAAGTTGTTTCCCCAACGTTTGGCAATCACATAAAATGGATTATAGATATTTCCCTTGATGAAAGGACTTCCAAAACTTTTAAAATCTGAGAGTTCAAACTCGTTGATATAACCAATGGCCATTGAAGTTGCCATAGGTTCATTAACGAGGAATGTCCATTGTGCAGCAATTTTGATACTATTTAACCGATTGGACGGTAATGAATTTTTCTCTGTTCCATTTACGGGCGAATAAAAAGTAAAAGGCAATTCAACTTCCAACCCCAGTCTATCTATGGGTGCCCATTCATATTCAACTAAAGCCTCATAGGAATCGAACCTTAAATTATCTGTTAACCCTAAACCTATGTTCCATTCTTTTTCACCTTTTCGCGCTCCCAAATCGCGTATCAAGTCAATATAAAGCGGTTCGGCGTGCAATACCTTGTCCGGTTCCTTGCGGTTTTCCACTTGCTGGATATAAATACTGTCCTTTTCAGTCTTTGTAATTTGTGCAATTGAATATGTTGAGGAGGCCAATTGTAGAATTAGCATCAATGATTTTTTTAAATACATTTTTGATTTGTTTTTTAAGCATTATGAAATTATCCTATACTATTTAATAGTTAGGAATTGGTCAAGTCGTAAAACAAATCAAATTTTGGGTGGTGGAATATCTTGCTTATGAAGTCCCTTTCTTAAAAAGGTATCGTAGTCGGGAAAATTTTGTTGGGCTGTTATTATGGTATTATAATTTAAGACCACTTTAGCAATGCAATGATTTGTAAAATCAAATTTAACATTGGTCTTTGTGTTGTGGTCTTCCTTATCGGGATCATCATATTCCTTAAAAGCATCTTCATACCCTAGAACTTGCTCAACTATGATTTCAACGATACTTTCTTGATCGTTTATTGATAAATCTTCAGGAATATGTTCAGGATAAGGGTCTGCCGTGTCAACACTTATGTTGAGCAGGTAGAGTCCCATTATTCCCCAAAGGATTTTGGTAAATACGCTATTTCTAATTTGATTAAGCACAGTTCAAAGATAATATTAATTTGCCGGTTTTTCTTGCATGGTTATGCCAGGCAGGAAAGTAGCCGTTCCTTAATTTATACGGAATGAATGTTTTGAAATTATTTTTATATCGAATATACGTCAATTTTAAAAAGTTGGAATCTATCCTAGTTTCTTTTTATTGAACTCAAGATGAGTTCATTTATTCGATCAAAGTTAAAATCCATAATCCCGTATAAATTTGTTATTATTTATTTGGCAGAAGATCAGTGGATAATGTACTTAAAATTTCATTCCCATTTTTCAGAGATATCCTCTTTCCGAAAGGGGCAAAGTAAATGTTGGTGGAATCCATTTTACCAAATTGGTCATAAACCTTAAGAACAGATGAGTATTTTTTATTTTCCTGTTCCGTTTTATTGAGTTTCAACATAAGTTTTAACTCTTTCTTTTCATAAGGGGCATAATCTAACAGGTGCTTCAAACCTCCTATGATTTCAACTCCAGTGATCTCTCGAACATATATTTTGTTTGATGTGTAATAAGGCGTATTATTCCAACTGGTAATTACC
>CBFGWQ010000306.1:0-3167 GCA_965652575.1 uncultured Arenibacter sp.
CCTCCTTGGGAGGGGGAATGGTTTGTCCATTATTTTTCAATTCTATTACTACCCTTCTCCCTCCCCGCCTGTGCTGAGCGCAGTCGAAGCATGGGGCCGGGACGGGGTGGGGCCTACTCCGTTCGTAAACTTTTTACAGGGTTTACGAGGGCTGCTTTGATACTTTGGTAACTTATCGTTAAAACGGCTACCACGATTGCCAAAAAAGCGGCCAAAGCGAAAATTTCGAAACCAATTTCAATACGGTACGAGAAATCTTCAAGCCACTTGTTCATTACGTACCAACCAATGGGCAATGAGATAAGTATTGCAACCCCTACCATTTTTAAAAAGTCGGTAGTTAATCGATAGGTTATTTGGCCAACGCTGGCACCCAAAACCTTACGTACCCCGATCTCCTTAATGCGCCTTTCCGCGTTAAACGTTGCCAGGCCAAAAAGTCCTAGACAGGCAATAAGAATGGATAGGATGGTAAAGACAACAAAAATTTGGCCTAGACGTCGCTCGGATCGATAGGTGCTATTAAACGCCTCATCCATGAAATTATAGCTGAAGGGCTGTCCAGGGGCTACCTGCTTCCAGATATTTTCAATTTGTGCTATGGTCGCTCCAAAATCACCAGCGCTTAACTTTACCGCCATTCCATTGGCATAATTTCCCAAAGACATACTTAGGGCATCTATATCATCGCGAAGTGACCGGTAATGAAAATTTTTAACGATTCCGATAACTGTGGAAAAAGGAGTATTGCCTCCTTCCATAACTTTGGTAACCCTCATCCCTATGGCCTCCTCGGGCTCCATACCAAATAATTTAAGTGCCGCTTCATTGATAATTATGGCCGTAGAATCCGTACCAAAAGAGCGATCAAAATCGCGCCCGGCGATTATTTCCAACCCCATGACGGAAATATAATCGTAATCTACCTCCCAATCCTGCATGCTTATGGAATGTTCACCGCCCAAGGCCCCTTCCCTATTGAAAGTTTCATCACTTCTATTGGAAGGTGTGGGGTAAAAACTACTTAAACTGGCATTTTGTACCCCCCCTAATTGTTTTACTTGCTGCTTAAACGATTGTAGCTGTTCCCCCGCTGCATAAGCATCATTGATGAGCAATACCTGATCTTTTGAAAACCCCAGATCCTTGCTCTGAATAAATCGTAATTGCTGATAAACGACCAGGGTACTTATAATTAAAAAGACGGAGATGGCAAACTGGAAAACTACCAGGGCATTGCGCACTTTTGCCCCGCCCACATTGCTTCCTGTACTACCTTTCAACACTTTGACCGGCATGAATTTGGACATAAAAAAGGCCGGGTAACTACCGGAGAGCAAACCCAGTAATACTGTTGCCAATAACGTGCACCCCCAGAATAAAGGATCGGTAAAGGGTATTTTAAGAGATTTATCCGACAATTGATTGAAAAGAGGCATTACGCTCCAGGCAAGAAAGATGGCCAACGCCATTGACCCCAAAGCAATCAATCCTGATTCGGTTAAAAATTGTACTCTAAGTGCCCCTTTGTTAGAACCCAAGGTTTTTCTTACACCTACCTCCTTTGCCCTTTTTAGGGAACCTGCCGTAGATAAGTTCATAAAATTTACACTGGCCAAAACGATAAGAAATAAAGCGATAAAAAATAATATGTAAACGTTTTGGATACTATTGTTCGGATTCATCTCTGCCGACCTATTGGAGTGAAGTCGAATATCCTTTAATGCTATCGTACTAAAATTCAGATAACTGCCCGATGCTATCAACTGTTCCTCGTTAATACCAGGGAAAACTTCTTGGATTCCAGGGATAACATACCTGCCTACAATGGCCTGCAAACGTTCCTGTATGTCGTTCGCAGCTGTACCGGGGGTTAGCTTTATATAGGTCTGAAAATTGTTGCCGGCCCAATTCGTAACCCATGCATCGCCATACCCTTTCATGGACATAAACACCCCATAATCCCTAAGAAATGAATTTTCGGGAAAATCCTCGATGACCCCGGTAACGGTATAGGTGTCGCCATTATTTAAAACAAGGGTCTGCCCTAAGGCGTTGTCAATATCAAAATGTTTCTTGGCAGCGGTTTTTGTCAATATCAAGGTATTTGGGCTTTTTAATGCCGATGTCGGGTCCCCTACCAACAGATCTATCCCGAACATACTAAAAAAGGTCTCGTCCACATAGGTGGCATGTGTTTCCTTTACATTGACGACCGATCCCGTTTTTTTGAGAAGCATACTTCCAACCGTACGAAACCTTGTTGTTAGTTCCACTTCCGGAATGTCACTTTTAACGGCATCGGCCATGGGTGCCGTTACTACCGCAAAGTTTCGGATATTCCCTCCGAATTTCAGATCCCCATTGATTCTGTATATGCGATCGGCATCAACAAACATTTTGTCATAGCTCAATTCATCATAGATGTACAATGAAACCAGTATCCCTCCCGCCATTCCTATGGCCAGTCCAAATATATTTAGGAAAGTGAAGAAGGGTTGCTTTTTAAGGCTTCTCCACGCTATTTTAAGATTATTTTTAAACATGTCACATATTTTTAATTGGTTTTATCTTTCCTAATCCCTCCGTCTTCGCTGGGGCGAAGCCACCTCCCTTTAAAAAAGGGAGGAGCTTGTTTTTGATCAACATTGGTACTTTTCCCACAATCAATACCAATTGCCCATTTTGTTTTCATTGTTCACTATCAACTTTTTACAGCATATTGCAAATGCTTAAGGCTTCTATTTAACTGTTCATTGCCACTGCCAACTATTTACCGACCGATATTCCCCATTCTTTATTTTTTCAATTCTATTACTACCCTACTCCCTCCCCGCCTGTGCTGAGCGCAGTCGAAGCATGGGGGAGGGCCGGGTGAAGCCTATTCCATGTTCATTGTTTTAATGTTCACTTCCTACGGCCTACTAATTGTTCTGCTTTTTTGTACGATCATTGAAGTTAAAGGTTTCCGTTTTTTTCTAACTTTTTACCTTCGACTTACACCCCTAAGGTCCCCTCAAGGGGACAATTCCATGTAAAAATCAATAAGATCAAAATTTGGTCTGCTTACTACTGTTCACTACTTACTGCTACTATTCATTGCATATTGTTAATTGTTCACTGCTTACCAACCATCGCCCTATTATGGCTTTCCGTGGCAATCTGAC
>CBFGWQ010000307.1:0-3160 GCA_965652575.1 uncultured Arenibacter sp.
TGCCTTTTTTATTCAGTTATTTCCAGACCCAAAAGCTATATTCGGGATGATTGGTTCTATGCTAGTTTTCTGCCCAAAAGGTTTGTTGCCACAGTGGTAAATACCACAATACTGATAGAACTTAAAGGCATTAGGATGGCCGCAATAACCGGTTGTAATTGTCCCGTTACCGCAAAGTACAGGCCTACTACGTTGTACATTAGGGAAAGTATGAAACTTAGTTTTATGATCTTGATGGCTTTTTTTGAGGCCAGGATATACCGGTACAGGGATTTGAAATTTTTGGCGTCCAGAATACCGTCACAGGCCGGGGAAAAAACATTTACGTTTTCCGAAATGGCTATGCCAACATTGCTTTGTGCCAAAGCCCCGGCATCGTTTAGTCCGTCCCCTACCATCATTACCTTTTTATTTTGATCTTGGAGCGATTTTATGAATCGGAGCTTGCTGTCGGGTTTTTGATTGAAATATAAAGGCGTTCCTTCGGGCAATAATTGGGTAAGCTTGGCCCTTTCCCCTGCATTATCACCTGATAGGATTGCCAATTCCATGTTGCGCGACATTGTTTTAAATACTTCTTCCACACCGTCCCGGTATTGGTTCTGAAAAATAAAACAGCCCTTATACTGGTCGTTGGAGCTCAAGTGGACCGAGGTACTGTCCCTATTCTTTATTTCTGAATGGCCAACAAAGGCGGCAGATCCAATTTTAACGCTGTCCTTAACCGTAGCACCTTTGATTCCCTCGCCCAAATATTCCTCGTATTCCTCTAAGGGTACAATGTTCTGTTCGGCCAACATATCATAGAGTTTCCTGCTCAACGGGTGATTGGAGGAACGCAAGGTGTTTTTTAGCAAAGATTCCTCTTCATTGCTAAGTTTTAGACCTTCATAGTATACATTTCCCTTTTCGGCCGTGGTGATGGTGCCTGTTTTGTCGAATATAGCGGTATCTACTTGGGCCAATTGTTCTATGGTCCCGGCGTCCCTCAGGTAAAATCCGTGGCGACCAAAAATCCGCAACATATTGCCCAGGGTAAAAGGGGCTGCCAGGGCAATTGCACAGGGGCAGGCAATTATGAGTACGGCCGTAAAGACATTTATGGTTTTACTTGGGTCTATTATTGACCATATTATGGCAGATACAAAAGCGATGGTCAGGACGGCAATGGTAAATCTTTTGCCGATACTGTCCGTCAAGGTTTGGAAGTTTCCGGATTTGTCCTGTTGGAAGACCGCATTGCTCCAAAGTTGTGTAAGATAGCTTTGGGAAACAGATTTTATAGCTTCGATTTCTATGGCACTGCTTATCTGTTTTCCGCCGGCATAGACCTTGTCTCCCGATCTTTTCTCCACCGGTTCCGATTCGCCCGTAACAAAACTGTAATCGATCCTGGCATTTCCGTTGATCAGAATAGCGTCCACGGGGATCAATTCCCCATTTCTGATAAGGAGCCTATCCCCCGCTTTAATATCGTATACCTGTGTGCTCTCTTCCATATTGTTGTTGGTTATTGTAGTGACGGCAATAGGGAAATAGGATTTATAATCCCGTTCAAACGATAGATAGGAATAGGTTTTTTGTTGAAAGAATTTGCCCAAGAGTAAAAAGAAGACCAAACCCGTTAGGCTATCGAAAAAACCCGATCCCCAATCGAAAATGATTTCCACTGTACTCCGAAGGAATAAAACCAAAATACCCAGAGCTATTGGGATGTCTATATTCAGGAACCTGGACCTTAATCCTTTGTATGCCGAAATAAAATAATCTTGGGAGGCATAAAAGACCACGGGCAGGGAAAAGGCAAACATAAGCCATCTAAAAACCCCTTTAAACTGCTCCAGCCAAAATTCCCCAACCTCAAAATATTCGGGAAAGGAAAGAAACATGACATTTCCGAAGGCAAAGCCGGCAATCCCTAATTTATAGGATAAACTGCGGTTCTTTCCTTTTTCGGTCTTGCCATAATCATCCAAGGAAATATAAGGTTCATAACCAATTTTGGACATTAGCAGCACCAACTCCTTAAGTGAAACCCTGTTGGAATTAAAGGTAACCCTTACTGTCTTTTTAGGAAAATCTACTTGGGAACTGTTTATTCCCTTGTTTAGTTTGTGCAGGTTTTCCAATATCCAAATACAGGAACTGCAATGAATATGTGGAATATATAAATTAATAATCTGGGTACCATTATCATTAAACTCTATCAGTTTTTCTACAATGCTTTGGGACTCAAGAAAATCGTATTTTCCCTCCACTTCCTTAGCAGGGGCACCTGCAGCGGACTGTAGGTCATAATAATAGGACAGGTCGTTGTTGGAGAAAATCCCATAAACGGTTTTGCATCCGACACAACAAAATTTTTTGTCGTCGTGATATACGGGACTTTTCCCGCAATCGTTACCACAATGATAGCAACTTGCCTTATCCATAGATTATTTGCTTAATACCTGCCTGCAAAGATGTTTATGATCGTCAATTAAAAACATGATAATTGTCAGTTATCCATCTTCCAATAACCTTTAAATTTGCCGTATCAGGTAATTTTTTAGTCATGGGCAGATGTGAAAATTGTATTATTCGTCAATTTAATTCCTTACGGGCAATGGGCAAGGAAGAATTGAAAAGGGTCTCGGATACCAAAACTACCAAATTAGTAAAAAAAGGGGAAACTATTTTTGGAGAAGGCGATAAGCTCAATGGGGTTTATTGTGTAAGGGACGGAGTTTCCAAATTGTCCAAATTAAGTCCGAACGGGAAAGATCAGATAGTAAAACTGGCAACCAAAGGGGCATTATTGGGACAGCGTTCCGTAATTACGGAAGAGGTGGCCAACCTAAGTGCCATTGCAGTAAATGATATGCAGGTCTGTTTTGTTCCCAAGGATGCCATTATGGACAGCCTCAACAACAATCCCAATTTTGCCGTGGAAGTATTGAGGCATATAGCCCATGATCTAAAGGAAGCCGATGACGTTATTGTAAATATGTCCCAAAAAACCGTGAGACAGAGGATAGCCGAGGCTTTTATATATCTGGAGGAAAATTTTGGAACGGATAGGAACGGTTATTTGGCCTTAACATTATCCAGGGAAGATATTGCCAATGTAGTGGGTACTGCAACAGAGTCTGCCATTCGGATCATATCGGATTTCAAAAAA
>CBFGWQ010000308.1:0-3117 GCA_965652575.1 uncultured Arenibacter sp.
ACAATAATCAAAATAACATGGGTTTTCAATAAGATACTATATGATTTTGATTAAAAAAGGAAATAGTTTTGAACAGGTCTTAATGGATCGTTCAATACTTATAGTCCTTATGTCCATGTTTTATTCAAAAAACTCCTTTTACAGAACGAAGGTTGCGGGCAGTTTGTGGTTGGTGCTGTTCTTTGTCCATTATCAATCCCTTTCCTGCCAAACCGTTAACCCTTACCCTCCCGGCCGGGTTCCTGATAGGATAAATCTTACGGTTACGGATGATCCGTCGACCTCCATGTCGGTAAGCTGGCGAACGGATCCTTCCGTAAAAACATCCTTTGCGGAAATCGTCGAGGCAAACGACGATCCAGGGTCTGTAAAGGAGGCCATAAGACTAAACGCTATCACTAAGGTTGTGGTATCAAAAAACGGAAGTTATAAGGCCCTGCAATGGGAGGGTGTAGCGGCGGGTTACCATTCCGTAACCTTTAGCGATTTAAAGCCGAGCACACTTTATACCTATCGGGTAGGGGATGGAGATCATTGGAGCGAATGGTTCCAGTTCATGACCGCAGGAATTTCTGGGGATAAACTTTCCTTTCTTTATTTTGGCGATGCCCAGACCGGTCTTCGGTCCATGTGGGCCAAGGTAATCCGTAAGGCGTATGCCCAAGAACCGGGGGCAGCATTAATGGTGCATGCGGGAGATTTGGTCAATCGGGCCGAACGCGATGAGGAATGGGGCGAATGGTTCGAGGCGGGGTCGTTTGTCCATGCCACGATTCCCAATATGCCATCTCCCGGAAACCACGATTATGGAAGGGGGGAAACCGAAATGGAACTGTCGCCCTTTTGGCGCCCGCAATTCACCCTTCCGGATAACGGCCCGGACGGATTGGAGGAAACCTGTTATTTTACGGATGTACAGGGCGTTCGCTTTATTTCTTTGGATTCCTATATGGCCGAGGAATCCGATGAATATCTCCGGAAACAAAAAATGTGGATGGAAGATGTCCTTAAAAGCAATCCCGGGGAATGGACGGTGGTGGTTTTTCATCATCCTATCTTTTCGCCAAAATCGACCCGTGACAATAAAAGAATGAGGGATACCTTTAAACCCTTATTTGATCGGTACAAAGTAGATTTGGTGCTACAAGGGCACGATCATACCTATGCCAGGGGCATGTCCAAGATTCCCATGCAAAGGAAAGGGGATAGATCGGGTACCATGTACGTGGTCTCGGTAAGCGGGCCTAAAATGGCCAGTAGCGGGGTAGCACCAAAATCGTGGATGGACCGTTCGGCCCTCAATACACAACTGTACAATGTAATTTCCATTCTCGACGATAAACTTGAGTTTAGGGCATATACCGTTACAGGTAAATTATTCGATGCCTTTGATCTGCTCAAACAAAATGGATCGATCAATAAGCTGGTAGAGAAAATGCCGGTATTGGCAAATTAAATTATTTTTGGAATTAGGTTTCATTAAAAAACGAATCATGCAAAAAATAGTACTTATCCTTTTATTTGTAGTGTCCCATTTAGTATCCAATGGATGTATTGCCCAAGCTTCTTCCAACAACAAACCAAAAATAGTTGTAGGTCTTATGGTAGATCAGATGCGATGGGACTATTTGTACAAATATCGGGAAAGATATGGGGAGGGTGGTTTTAAGCGACTGCTTAGTGAAGGTTTCAGTTGCGAAAATACGATGATCCGCCATGCGCCCACCGTTACTGCCTGTGGCCATTCGTCCGTTTATACGGGCTCTGTCCCTGCCATAAACGGAATTGCAGGGAATTCCTGGTACGATCGTTCCTGGGGAAGGGAAATTTCCAATGTGGAGGATTCTACGGTAACCGGGGTAGGGGGAAATCCGAAAGAAAATAAATCCCCCCGTAATCTCCTGACCACCACTATCGGTGACGAATTGCGCATGGCCACCAATTATCAGAGCAAAGTGGTGGGGATATCCATTAAGGATCGGGGGGCCATCCTTCCCGGCGGGCATACCGCCAACGCCGCTTTTTGGGAGGATTCGGGGAAATTTACCTCCAGTACCTATTATATGGAGACGTTGCCGGACTGGGCAAAAAAGTTCAACGAAAGGGATTGGAACAAAATATTGATGCCAAAGGGTTGGCATACCCTATACCCAATCGATACTTATACGCTAAGTGAGGCGGACGATAAAGATTATGAATCGCTCTACGACGGGGAGAAAAAACCTGTTTTTCCACATAAGGCCAACGTTAGTAGATCCCCGTTCGGAAATACCTGGACCCTGGAGTTTGCCAAGGCTGCCATAGAAGGTTATAAATTGGGCCAAAGCAAGTTTACCGATCTTCTTGCCGTAAGCCTTTCCAGTCCCGATAAGATAGGCCATGCCTACGGGCCCAATTCAATTGAGGTGGAAGACAATTACCTTAGGTTGGACAAGGACCTGGAGGATCTTTTTAATTATTTGGATAAGCGCTATGGCAAAAACGGCTATCTTTTTTTCATAACGGCAGACCATGGAGCCAATCATTCCCCCGGATATCTAGAGGAATATAGGATCCCCACCGGTGTTTTGACCGATGATATTTTTAAAAATTTGGACCTCGCATTGAAACAAAAATTTGGAACCCCCGATATAATCCTGGCCAAGAGCGGCTATCAATTGTATCTGGATTACGGAGTGCTTTCCAAAGCAGGTATCGATAAAATTACCGCTGCCAATTTTATCATTGAACAGTTAAAACAGGTGCCGGGCATAGAAACGGCATTTTACAACGAAAATCTTGCATCCGCGACCTATCCCGAGCCTGCAAGGACCATGATGATCAATGGGTACCACCCAAAGCGGAGCGGCGACATTGTAATCGTTAAATCCGCCGGATGGAAAAGCGGATCAAGAACGGGAGCCACCCATGGCGATTGGAACCCTTATGACGCACATATTCCCCTGGTCTGGATGGGAACCGGCATA
The DNA here is from genome assembly GCA_965652575.1 of uncultured Arenibacter sp. Taxonomy (GTDB): domain Bacteria; phylum Bacteroidota; class Bacteroidia; order Flavobacteriales; family Flavobacteriaceae; genus Arenibacter. The sequence continues at coordinate 2,967 of CBFGWQ010000308.1, forward strand.
CGCCCTGGCAAGACCCACAGGAATATTGGGATGACGGATATTGCCCCCACGCTTGCGGCCATATTGAACATACAGACACCCAGTGGTACTATAGGGCAGGTGATTACGGAGATCACCGATTGATCTTTCCGATGTCCGATGCTTATGTCCA
>CBFGWQ010000309.1:0-3115 GCA_965652575.1 uncultured Arenibacter sp.
AGCGGAGTCGAAAGGTTATTGTACTGTAATGCTTTTAAAATGAGGTCTCTCCCGATAGCTATCGGGATCCGACCGGGCAGATATTTTATAAACAACTGATTTTAAATACAATATACATCTAATTCACATTATTTAATATTTAAGTTTGGCCCGCCTTTCAACAGGATAGATTTGGCCCCTATAGTATCCAATAATGTTTCCGAAATAACCATTTCCTTACAATTCATCGAATATTTGGACCAATAGAAGTTTTTATAGAATATAGATTAAATTATTTTAGAACCTTTGGGCAAATAATTTAATTCCTCCATAAAAATGAAAAAATATTACTTCTTGTTCCTAGTATCAATGTCATTAATAATCACAAGTTGTGGGAAAGACGATCCCTCATCCAATGATCCTACTACGAGTGTTAAGGTGTATCCATTGAGTTCTGTTTCCAATTCAAATATCTCGGGAAAAGTAACCTTTACAAAGAACGAAGATGGGTCAACGACCGTTCTGCTGGAGATAAACGGTTCTTCTAAGGACATACATCCGGCATTTATTTATTTTAACGATGCGGCAACCGGTGGTGAGGTGGCCATTACCTTGGAACCCATTGACTGTGATTGCGAATCCAGTAGTACCATTGTAACAACCTTGGACGATGGAACACCTATTACCTACGAACAACTTTTAAAATTTGATGGACATATTAAGATTCATCAAAACGAGGATCACCTAGAAATAATTATTACCCAAGGTAATATTGGTGCACTTGCCAATTAAATTATATCCCCCTTTTACAACTGTTTCAACCCCAACCCAATAGAAGTTGGGGTTTGTTTTTTTGAATTGATATTTATTTTTATTGCCGAATATGCTATACAGGATTGAAAAATACGGCTTACTTTCACTCTCTGGACATGGTTCTATATATTTTTATTGATTAAATTGACGAATGGTTAAGAAAATTGGCATTGCGGTTCTAATTGGGATTATATCCACATATATTGTATTGCTTACCTGTAATAAAGTCATTACGAACGCGGCCGAAAACAAGACCTATTGGAATGTAGAAAATATTCCTAAAAACAGGGTGGGCCTGGTCCTGGGAACATCCAATAAGTTGGTGGGCGGCGGGTCCAATCCTTATTATACCAACAGAATCAAAGCTACCCTTGAACTGTACAGAGCCGGGAAAATAGATTTTGTATTGGTCAGTGGGGACAATGGTTCATTATATTACAATGAACCCAATGTATTTAAAAAGGATCTTATTAAGGGCGGTATACCCGCAGAAAACATATTTTTGGATTATGCCGGTTTCCGTACTTTGGATTCCATGGTAAGGGCCAAGGCTATATTTGGATTGGATAATGTAACCGTAATATCCCAAAAGTTCCACAATGAGAGGGCAATTTATTTGGCCGAAAAAAAAGGATTGCGGGCTATCGGGTTTAATGCCGATGGCATCTCATTACATCGCGGCCTAAAAGTGCAGTTAAGGGAGTATTTTGCACGTGTTAAGGTATTTATAGATCTAGCCCTTAACACCCAACCAAAATTCTTGGGAGAGAAAATTGAAATAAAATGAACAACCTAGGAGCAAGCCTGTCTGACAAAGGCAGGCCCATCCGAACGGCACGGGCGAACAAGCATCGGAGTTCCCGATAGTTGTCGGGATTAAATCCCACTTAGTGAGTAATCTTAGCTATATTTACTCCTGTTATGTCTATCTAATTATGCTATGCGGGCTTCCATACAAAAGCTGATCAAAAACCTGGGGCCAGGACTGCTCTTTGCCAGTACGGCCATAGGAACATCCCATTTAGTGCTGTCCACCAAAGCGGGTGCCCAATACGGATGGATCATGGTACTCCCTATTTTATTGGCCAATATATTTAAATATCCATTTTTTGAATTCGGGGTCAGATATACCAATATTACCAATAAAACGCTCATAGAAGGGTATCTTAACCGTGGCAAGGCCTATCTCATCTTCTATGCCATTATTAGCCTGTTCAGCACCTTCACCATTTTGGCCGCTCTCTATGTAGTTACCTCCGGATTGCTGATCAATCTTTTCGGATTGACCAATATCCCGATCAGTGCTGTAGCCGGCGGACTTTTTATTCTGATCTGTGTATTACTTATCGTTGGGCGTTATAAATTTCTGGAAATTTCCCTCAAGTATGTGATATCCATTTTATTTACGGCCCTTTTGGTCACAACCATTTGGGTCATCGTCAATGGAAAAGTTACTGCCGTAGAAAACTTTGAGACACCAGTAATTTTCAATGAAGTGGGAATCCTTTTTTTAATAGGGTTAATGGGGTGGATGCCAACCGCTGTGGAGGCATCCGGCTGGATAAGTCTCTGGAGTATTGAAAAATTTAAAAATTCCAAACAGAAGCCCTCTCTAAAAGAGGCCCTCCAGGAATTTAAGTTTGGCTATTTTACAACAGCTATCTTGGCCCTCTTTTTTATGATCATTGGCTGGTTCACCCTCTATGGCACCAACACGGAATTGAGCAATAGTGCCGTTGTTTTTGCAGACCAACTGGTTCAACTGTTTACTGCCAATATTGGGTCCTGGGCCTATATTTTGATTGCCATAGCCGCATTTGCCACTATGTTCAGCACCTGTATTACCGCCCATGATGCCCTTGCCAGGGTAAGCGTGGACATCTTATCCCTGCTCTTCCCAAAAAGGGAGGCCATTAAAAATAAGGGGTTCACCATTGGGGTCTTACTATTGGCCGTAGTAAATTTTATGATCATAAGTATTTTTTCCGCCAATATGGGAACCCTCGTTGCCCTGGCCACTTTTGTATCGTTCGTTATGGCACCGATCATAGGGTACATGAACCTAAGAAATGTTATGGGCCAGGAAATACCTGAGACCGATAGACCTAACAGAAACCTGCGACTATTGACCTATCTGGGCATTCTCTTTCTTGCCCTCTTTTCCATGTATTATTGTTGGATGCTGTTTTTTTGATAAAAAGCGACTATTAAAGGGGTTATTATAGATCAATCCCAAGAGTCGTATGTATTGGAAAAGATAGAATTTGCTATCCCCAATTCATGTTCTGTTCATTTTTTGCATCGCCCAAAAAACGAACCAAAA
>CBFGWQ010000310.1:0-3051 GCA_965652575.1 uncultured Arenibacter sp.
TTTCTTTTGGCCAATATTATCGTTGTTGCCATATTGATGCTGGTCTATAAATTTTCATTGACCTATGTACTAAAGGTTTTTGGTTGGAGCGAGGTGTTTTTCATTAACACCATTGGCCTGCCGTTTAACTCGGGAACCATTATTATGGGCCTTATATTTGTAGGCATTTTCTATTGGGGTCTAAGCTATACGCGCCGTAACAACTATACCGCCGCAAATACCATTGTACTCTGTTTAATGTTTTTATTCTTAGGGTTCTCTTCCTGGCTGATGCTTCCCATTAGGGCCAATGCCGATGTGGTAATCAACGAAAACGATCCTTCGGACGCCAGATCCTTACTGGCCTATTACAATCGGGAACAATACCCTGGAGTGGACAGCCCGGTTTATGGTGCCTATTATTCCAATGCTTTTGCTCCTGCAGGGGATGAAATGGACGAGAAGCCCAAATACGAAAAAGACCTGAAGGCCGGAAAATATGTCATTGTAAACAACTATAAGGATGCCTTGCAAGGGCCGAACACTGAGCACGTAGGAGTCTTGCCCAGAATGTGGAGCGAACAAAATGCAGAGAACTATATGAAGTATTTTGATCCGCTCTCCTTTAGGATAAAATCCGATTATCTCGGAAACAACGAACTTAGGGAGGCCGTAAACCAATTTAAGGACGGTTATGCCAAAGGCGAAATAGACACCTCCCAATATATGAGGTTCCTAAGGGAGTTTAGCGAATATATAGATGTGCAGCCCCCAACGGTAATGCAAAACATAAAATACATGTTCCAATTTCAATTTGGGTATATGTACTGGCGCTATTTTATGTGGAATTTTGCAGGAAAGCAGGATGATATCCAAGGCAGATATGACAACCATGGCAATTGGCTGAGTGGTATAAATTTTGTTGATAACGCCAGATTGGGCAGTCAGGAGAACCTTCCTACGGACATTAAGGACAATAAGGGCAGGAACACCTATTTCTTCCTCCCCTTGCTACTTGGCATCATTGGCCTAATCTTCCAAATAAGCAGAAACCCCAAACAATTTTGGGCGTTGTTCGTATTCTTTATGTTTACCGGTATTGCCATACAGTTCTATACCAATCCGGCCATTTTTCAACCCAGGGAACGGGATTATTCCCTAGTTGGCTCCTTCTATGTCTTTGCCCTATGGATAGGCTTGGGGGTTTACGGACTTTTTGATGAATTCCAAAAATTATTGAGCCCCAAAATACTGGCTCCGGCGATTACCGTTCTCTGCCTTTTGGCCGTGCCGGGAGTAATGGCATTCCAAAACTGGGACGACCATGACAGATCCGGTAGGTTTACGGCCAAATCCACGGCAAAGGCCTATCTGGAATCCACCAAGGAAGACTCGGGCGCCATTTTGTTCACCATCGGGGACAATGATACCTTCCCTCTGTGGTACGCCCAAGAAATTGAAGGCTATAGAACGGACGTACGCGTTGTAAACACCAGCCTTTTTGCCACAGATTGGTATATAGACCAAATGAAAAAGAAAGCTTATGAAAGCGAGCCGATTCCCTCCCAACTTACCCATAACGAATATAAATGGGGGTCTAGGGATGCCATATACTTTAACGGGCTTACCGAAAGTAGATGGGACATAAAGGACTTTATGAACTGGGTGGGCAGCGACAAGGAACAAACCAAATTTAGAAGTATATTACAGAAGAAAGGTGCGGATCTGACCCAGTATTCCGAAAGCAATTTGGATGTTGTCTACTATCCTACCAATAAAATCAGGGTTCCGGTAAACAAGAAAAATGTTCTGGAGAGCGGTTTGGTCAAGGAAAAGGATTCGGCATTGATCGTGGACTATATAGACATCGACCTTCCAAAGAGTGCACTGCCAAAAAACCGGATCCTGATGTTGGATATCATTGCCAACAATGATTGGAAACGCCCCATATATTTCTCCGGGGGAAGCTTTGATGCCGCAGAATACATTTGGATGAAAGATTATCTTCAATTGGATGGACTGGTCTATAAACTGGTGCCCATTAAAACCACAAACCGAAACTCCTATGAGATGGGCAGAATAGACGCCGATCTTATGTACGACATTGTAAAAAAATGGGATTGGGGCAATGCGGGAAGCCCGGATATTTATCACGATCCCCAAACCCGCACACAGGCACTTTCCTTTAGGGGCAACCTGGCCAGGCTCACCGAAACTTTGATAGACGAAAATAAGATAGAAAAGGCAAAGGACGTAATCAATATTGCCATGGAGAATATGCCCGTTGAATATTTCGGGTATTACGCCTTTGTAGAACCTTTTATAGATGGATACTTCAAAGTAGGGGAAACCCAAAAAGCCAGGGATCTATTCCTAAAATTAAAAAACATTTATCAGGAACGATTGGATTATTACGCCAATTTACCTTTTGAGGAACAGCGAATGTTCCTGGACGAAATTATCCCCGACCTGGAGGCCTACAGTAGAAATATCGATATTTTGATTACCAACCAGGATAAGGAAACTGCCGAAAAGGAAACCCTCATCTTCAATGAATACATCGAAAAGTTTGACCGCTTTTATGGCAATGATCCCATGGAGCAGATACGGGACCCGTCCCCGGACCCCGATCTAATGGATTCATCCGCTATAGATGCCATACCGGAAGAATTGCCGGACAGTATAGCTGTTCCTGAATAAAGGACAAAAAAAACCGAGATGAATTTCTCGGTTTTTTTTATTCCCTTTATATCAATTACATATATTCATTGAGTATCCCTATAAGGGTATTTGCATCCTGCTCCCCACTTTGCCTCCATACCATTTCCCCTTTCTTGTATATCATCAGAGTTGGCAGGCCCTTTACCCGCAAGGCCTGGGAAAGCTCCTTATTCTTGTCCACATCAATTTTGATTACCTTGCCCTTATCCCCCAAGGCAGCGGCAACGTCCCTAAGTACAGGGTGCATGGCTGTAGACTGTTCGTTCCACTCGGCGTAAAAATCCAATAACACAGGAACATTGATATCAATTAATTCACCAAATTTAGACATATACTATACATTGGATTATA
>CBFGWQ010000311.1:0-2917 GCA_965652575.1 uncultured Arenibacter sp.
AATCCTTTAGTTTCGCTGCCGAAGATGAGGAACATTATCATCCCATATTCTTTACCCAATTTTTCCCTGAGAAGCCCAAAGGCCTTGGTAATCTGTCCCTCTACCGTTTTTTTGGATACGTTCAAGTATTCCGATATTTCAATATTGGTGAGGCCCTCCTTTTTGCTCATAAGAAAAATCTGTTGGCATTTTGGGGGCAATTCATATATGGCATTGAAAAGTATTCCCAATATTTTTTGCTCTTGTAATTCGTCCTTTTCCTCGACTGCCAGTTCCAAAGCCTCTATATACTTTCTCTCTAGGGACATTACCGCCTTGCCTTTTCTATACTGGTCAATGAATTTATTATGAACGGATTTATAGAGGTAGTTCTCCAGGGAAAAATCATGCTTCAGTTTGTGCCGTTTTTCCCAGATCTGTACAAAAACATTTTGCACTATGTCTTCGGCCATAAGGTCGTCCCTAACAAGACTGTTGGCATAAACACATAATCTGTTGTGATACTGCTCTACCAAATATTCATAGGCAGCTTCATTGCCTTTTTTAAGTCCTTCAATTAGAATGGATCGGTTTTTTAAATCCCCCTTCATTATGTGATTTGGTATTTTTGGTTCGAAATTATGGTAAATATGAAAAAAAAATGTGAAATAAATAAGGGTTTCCTAAAATGGCTTCGTATAAAAGTGAAATGCTTAGCCAATGAAGCCAAAAAAACTAAATAAATTAATAATAAAATATATTACTTCTTCAATTTCAGGTGAGGAGTTGGATCAGTTGGAAATTGAATTGATGAAGCCTTCAAATGATCTACTTTTTAACGAATATATAGGATTGAATTATAGAATTGACCGTAAAATGAAAACCTACGATACAGAAAAATCAAAACGCCTTTTGCTGGATAAAATAAAGAAGGACAAAAACCATCTAAAAAGATTTAAGTACCGAAGTGTTCTTAAATATGCCGCGATTATAATTTTCTCCATTACCCTGGGATATTTTGTCAATGAAAACCTTACTAAAAAGAATCCGGCCAAAGCATTTACTCCAAAAGAGAACTTTATTACCCTTGAACGGGAAGATGGAAATATTCAAATTATATCCGAGGACGGCAGCTCTGAAGTAATGGACTCGGAAGGCAATATAGTTGGTTCCCAAGTGGGGAGTCAACTTGTATATACGAACGGAAGCAAGACCGGTTCGGAAGAGCCTATTTATAATACACTACATGTACCCTATGGCAAACACTTTGAATTGAAATTATCCGATGGTTCCGTGGCCTATTTAAATTCGGGTTCATCCCTAAAATATCCGGTGGAATTTATAAAGGGAAAAGAGCGAAGGGTCTATTTGTCCGGAGAGGCATTTTTGGATGTGGCCAAGGATACGGAACGTCCTTTTATTGTAAATGCCGCTGATTTGAACATTAGGGTTTTTGGGACCAAGTTCAATGTATCGGCCTATCCGGAAGATCAGCTAAAAGAAGTGGTATTGGTAGAGGGTTCCGTAGGGATGTATCCGGGGACGGAAATGTCTGGTGATAGTGAAGGAACAATGCTTGTTCCCGGCCATAAAGGGAGTTATGACAATACAGAAGGGAATATTACTACTGAGCCTGTGGTTACCAGTATATATACTTCCTGGGTAAATGGGGTAATGGTGTTCAGGAATATGACATTCGAAAATATTCTAAAAAAACTGGAGCGACACTATGATGTAAAGATCGTCAATAACAATGGGAAATTGGCTTCGGCCAAATTCAATGCCAGTTTTGGGGAAATGCCCATCCAAAAAATATTGGATTACTTTAAGGGGGAATACCATATAGACTATACGCTAGTCAATGATCATGAGATAATTGTAAACTAAATAACAGTACATGGGAAAAACCGATTAGAGCATAAAAATGCGTCATTGCAAACAAAGTGGAGCAATTTGCCCAATAGGCGATAGATTGCTTTGTACCTCGCGATGACGAAAAATTATTTTTTGTCATGTACTAAAAACTAAATAATTAAACTTAAAAACATATGCAGCCAATGAAGAAGTAAAAAAAAACAATAAACCACTTTGTACCGACCTAGTGTCGTGTCAATGCTACTGTGTCGTTTAAGGCGCCGTTATTTTTTATTCGGCCGAGGCAAAAAAATTTGCATAGCTATAGCTACGGAATTGTTTTATAACGAAGGCGGGTGAAAAGGAACAAGGCTTGGGATGGCTAAAGTAGGGTTGACAGGACACTAAGGAAGGGTAAAAAAAAATCGGAAAATGCGTCACCATTTCCCGATCGGTAGAAGTGGTAAACAATGAAGTATAACCACAATCAAACATTATAAAAGTATGAAAAAAAATCTTGACCAAAAGAGTAGGTCCTACCCATTGCTTAAATTTAATTTAAAGATGAAAATCAGTATGTTATTCATGTTTTTGGTACTGTTTACCATGCAGGCCAATTCCTCCTATGCGCAGCGTACAAAGATTACATTGAACCTTCACAATGTTACGGTAGAACGGTTTATTGATGAAATAGAGAGTAAGACCGATTTTCATTTTGTATATCAGATAAAGGAAGTTGATCTAAACCGCGTAATAAGCGTAAAAGCCAATAAGGAATTGGTTACCAATATACTGGAAAGGGTATTTGGAAACACCAGGACTACCCACAATGTGGTGGATAAACAAATTTTCCTGAAGGAACGTGGCGTTTTAGGTAGTAAAGACAATTCAATTTATCAGTCCGTTTTGGATAATTTTCAATCTACAGTTTCCGGACAAATAACAGATGAAAATGGCACTCCATTGTCCGGTGCAAATATTGTTGAAAAGGGAACAACCAATGGTGTTACGGCAGATTTTGATGGAAATTTTTCCATTGAGGTGGCCAATGAAAGTGCAACTTTAGTGATATCCTATATTGGGT
>CBFGWQ010000312.1:0-2861 GCA_965652575.1 uncultured Arenibacter sp.
CCGCTTTGGAACAGATATATTACCCTTTTAATTTTGGCGGGGTGGTGCAGTGAATTTAGAATTCCCTTGACCCCTTCCAAACCATCATCTTTGGTAAGTATGCCATTTTCACCCTTTCTAAATAGGTTGGCACCTAAAAGGGATGCCAGGGCTACCCCACCTACGCCCAAGGCCGTTTTGCCCAAAAAGGACCTTCGGTTTAGGATCAAGGATCGTTCTTCTATAATTTTTTTTTCGCTCATGATCAGCCCCTGCTTATAGTTTCATCCAAATTTAAAATGGTATGTGCCGTTAAAGCCAATGCGGCCAATTGTTTTTTGGAATAGGTACTGTCTATTTCAAAAGCTCCAATGGAAAGGTAATCTTGAGCATCTATGCCTTCTTCCTCTACTTTTTGGAGCATGTTATTGTAATAACCGTGCAACATGGATAATTCTTCCTCATCCGCATTTCTGGATGTTGCCAATCGGAAAATGTACTGTATCTGATCTTTCACCCCTTCCTTGCGGTCTATGGCGTTTTTGGCAATGAGCCTGGATGCCTCTATGATCTGAGGATCGTTTAACAATACCAATGCCTGTAAGGGCGTATTGGTCTCTTGCCGTTTTACCGTACATAGATCCCTGGATGCCGCATCAAAGGTCATCATGCTCGGGGGAGGTACGGTCCTCTTCCAGAAGGTATATAAACTTTTTCTATATAGGTCTTTCCCGGTACTGGTAATATAGGTGGCCGTACTTCCCCCGCCACCTCCAGTAGTGGCTTCCCATATTCCTGCGGGCTGATAGGGCTTAACACTGGGGCCGCCCACCTCTTTGTTGAGCAATCCGCTGATCTTCAAGGCCTGGTCCCTGATTAATTCGGCAGTCAGCCTTAATCTTGGGGCACGGGCCAATAAGCGGTTTTCCGGGTCCAATTCCTGTAATTCCTTGGACAGTTTGGTACTTTGTTGATAAGTAGCCGAAAGTGCCATATACTTTAACATCTTTCTTGTATCCCAGCCTTCCTCCCTTAATTTGATGGCAAGGAAGTCCAACAACTCGGGATGTGTAGGTAATGAGCCTTGATTGCCAAAATCGAAGGAAGAAGCCACCAGGCCGGTACCGAACATGCGCTGCCAAAATCTATTTACGGTAACCCTGGCGGTTAATGGATTGTCATTATGGAACAGCCATTTTGCCAATCCCAAACGGTTTTTTGGATATTCTTCGGGGAAGGGAAGAATGGATTCGGGTGTATTGGGGTACACCTGAGTGGTGGGTTGGTCGTAAACACCCCTGTTCAGGATATAGGAAGGCCTAATTTCCTCCATTTCGTTCATAACCATGACAGGAATTTCTTTCATATTGGATTTTTGGAGCTGAACAAAGCTCAATACCCCATTTTTTTCCTTTTCGGTAATGGTCATATACGGTTTTGGAATTTTTCCCGCTCCCCCGGGTGTCAGCCCCAATTCATCAATATTATTGAAGAAGCTGTACAGTTCAAAATGGTTTTTTTGACTTATGGGGTCGTATTTGTGGTCATGGCAACGGGCGCATTCAAAGGTTAGGCCCAGAAAGGCAGTTCCAAAGGTCACTGTCCTGTCCTCTACATATTCAACACGGTATTCCTCGGGAATGACCCCGCCCTCAAAGGTAATTTTGTGATTTCTGTTAAAGCCTGTGGCAAGAATCTGTTCTGCATTGGCATTGGGCATGAGGTCTCCTGCCAATTGATAGGTGACAAACTTATCATAGGGCATGTTCTGTTCAAAGGCATGGATCACCCAATCGCGCCAGGGCCACATGATACGTTCAAAATCATCCTGGTATCCATGGGTGTCCGCATATCGTGCAATATCCATCCATTCGGCGGACATATGCTCTGCATAATCCATTGTATTTAACAACGAGTCTATAATTTTTTCATAGGCGGTAGGGGAGTCGTCATTAACGAAATTGTTGATCTGTTCCACACTGGGCGGTAGCCCGGTCAGGTCAAAGAACACTCGCCTGAGCAATTTTTCTTTGGTAGCTTTTTCATTGGGTTCCAGGCCGTTTTGTTCCAGTTGGGATAAAACAAACCGGTCAATTTCATTTTGGGCCCATGTAGTGTTGTTGGTTTTTGGGACGCTTGGCTTCACCGGAGCAATAAATGCCCAGTGTTCTTTGTATTCGGCCCCTTGTTCTATCCATTTTTTCAGAATATCCTTTTCGTATTTGGTGAGGTCAAGATTGGATTCCGGGGGAGGCATCATTAAGGATTCGTCCGCCGTGTATATCCGCTTCACCAGTTCACTATTTTCAACATCGCCGGGAACAATGGCATAATGGTCTTTCTTTTTGCCGAGGGCCATATAGGCGTCTTGGGCGGTGTTTAAGGATAACCCCCCTTCTATGGCATTTTTATCAGGACCATGACATTTAAAACAACGGTCCGATAGGATCGGCTTTACGTGAAAGGTAAAGTCTATTTTTGCCGGGATTTTTCCATTGCCATTGTTGTTGGCCGTCGTTACAGTATTTTGTACCCCTTGGTTACAGCTATGGATAAACAAAAGTGGAACGCATAGCAGTAGCGTATATAATCCGGTTCGGGAAGGGATAAGGAATTTTTTTAAAGGTTGGCCCAACATCTGACTTTGGATAAATTAACACTTTGTAAGATAATTAGTTTACAATAATTTAACAGTAAATTTCGACAAATGACAATTCCATATAGCTAAATGCAGCGAAAAAAAAGAAATAAAGCGTAATTAGTACAGTTTATTGGTCCCGGTTGGAGTTAAAACCCTACCTGCCTTTGCCGGATCTGTACTTTTAATGCATAGGAGCGGTTTATTCCAAATCGCCATCAAGAATTTTACTTTTTACCTCGTT
>CBFGWQ010000313.1:0-2852 GCA_965652575.1 uncultured Arenibacter sp.
CTATCAGATGTGTTGTTTATATCTTTAATTTTATGCCCATTTTAAAAATAAGGATTATTTAAAGGCCAACCAAGTTGTAGGATTAGAGCGAACCATAACGGTATTGTTTTAAGGGCCAAGTTATATAATACATGAAAAAGAAAACGACCATATATGACATAGCGGCCAAACTTGGTCTAACCGCTGCTACAGTCTCAAGGGCCCTGAACAACAATGCCAAAATAAGTTTAAATACCCGCCAGTTGGTCTTGGAGACGGCCTTGGAAATGAATTATGAGCAGAACAAGTTGGCTTTGGCCCTAAAAAGTGGAAAAAGTTATAATGTGGGCGTCATTGTTCCTAGAATTGACAGTAATTTCTTTTCATCGGTTATACGTGGTATTGAAGAAGAGTTGTACCCCAAGGGCTACCATGTCATTATCTGCCAGACCCACAACCAGGAAAATTTGGAAATTGAAAAAATAAATTCCCTTTTAAATGTACAGGTAGATGGCATATTAATGTCTATTTCCAATGCCAATTTGGAGGGGGACAAAGGCTTTAACAAGTTGATTGGAAACAAAAATATTCCTTTGGTGTTCTTTGATAGAAAGAAAGACATAAAGGGGGTTAGTTCTGTTACCATAGATGATTTTAAGGGAGGCTATGATGCAACCAAACACCTAATAGAACAGGGCTGTAGGCGTATAGCCCATCTGTACAACGACCGTAAGTTCGAGATCTTCAACAATAGGTTTTTGGGTTATAGGCAGGCCTTGCTCGATAATGGCATTGAATTTGACGAAAGTTTGGAAATCGAAACCATAAGCAATGTGGCGGAGGGTAGAAAATCCGCTAGGGAGTTGCTTGGTAGGGACAGACCTCCGGATGCTATTTTTTCTTCCAGTGATTTTGCGGCCTTAGGGGCCTTGCAGGAAATAAGGGAGCGCGGACTTGGTATTCCGGAGGACATATGTATTGTTGGATTCTCCAATGAGCCATTTACCAAGTTTATGGAATTGACCATCACTTCAGTGGATCAGTTTCCAATGGAAATGGGGAAAGTGGCGGCCCAGGTATTTTTGGAAGAGGTAAGCAATACCAAGGACAATAAAATAACCAAAAATATTGTGCTGACACCGGAACTGATCGTTAGGGAATCATCATTAAAAACTTAGACAGTCTCTTAAAAGCTTGAAGCAATTATCCCAATTCTTCAAGCTTTGATTATTACAGGGATACTCCTCTGCGCCAAGGAATAAAATCGTTTTGATTCAATAATTTTGCCTTGGTCCAAACCTTGCCACTGGCTACTTCGATTATGAAGTCCAACATTTCTTCCGCCATTTCCCCAATGGTTTTCTCTCCCCTTATTATGGCTCCGGTTTCAATATCGATGATATCGGGCATTCTTTCCATAAGTTCCGTATTGGAAGATACTTTGATAATAGGGGCAATAGGATTTCCTGTTGGTGTTCCCAGACCGGTAGTGAACAGAACCACATTGGCCCCTGACCCTACCATGGCGGTTGTGCTTTCCACATCGTTTCCCGGGGTACACAATAGGTTAAGGCCAGGTTTGGTAATGTATTCCCCATAATCCAGTACATCCTGGATGGGAGAGGTACCGCCTTTCTTGGCTGCTCCGGCCGATTTCATGGCATCGGTGATTAAGCCGTCCTTAATATTTCCCGGCGATGGGTTCATGTCAAAGCCAGAGCCGGCATCTACTACCGATTTTTCATAGGCCTTCATTAATTTTAGAAACTTTTGGCCCTTATCATCTTCCACACATCGGTTTACCAATTCCTGTTCTACCCCACATAGCTCGGGGAATTCGGATAATATGGCCGTTCCATTGAGGGCTGCCAATAAATCTGAAACCGCCCCCAGGGTCGGATTTGCGGAAATGCCCGAAAAACCGTCAGATCCACCACATTCCAATCCTACCCGCAATTTAGATAAGGGCGCAGGTCTGCGTTCCGCCTTATTGGCCTTTTTAATTGCTTGAAAGGACTCTCTAACAATGGCCGATAACATTTCGTCTACCGTACCCATTTGCTGTTGTTCAAAAATAAGTAGCGGTTTGTCCAACTTGGGGTTAATGGCGTTCAAGGCCTCCTTAAAAACACTTATCTGCAGGTTTTGACAGCCCAAGCTTAAGACAGTGGCTCCCGCCACGTTAGGGTTGTTTACATAGCCTGCCAATAATTTGGCCAGACTTTCGGAATCCTGTCGTATACCCCCGCAGCCTCCTGGATGGGTAATAAATTTAACATCAATATTGTCGAATACATTTCTGGAACTGTTTTCAATCAAAACTTCTTCCGTCGTATTGTTCACCAAGGAGCGAAGCAACATTTGATGGGGATTTATTTTTTGTTTTAAGAGCTCCTTTTCAAAAATGTCCTTTAAGATCTCTATGTTCCTGTTTTCACAAAAGACCAGGGGAAAAAACAGCCATACATTCTCGGTCCCAACCTGTCCGTCTTTTCGATGGTACCCCAGAAATGTTCGGTCCTTCCATTTCTCCACATCTGGGGCGGTCCAACCAATAGTTTCCGTTTTTCCATAAACTTTCCCGCTTTGGTGCTTTACATTTTCGGTAGTGAGGACATCCCCTTCCTCAATGGCACTATCGGCCCTGCCTACAAGCACTCCGTACATCATGATATTATCTCCGGGTTCCAATTTTTGTAAGGCAATTTTGTGTTTGGACCTGGTGTCCGAAAGTACTGTAATTTCCCTGCCTTCAAATGAAATTACCTCTCCCGCCTTTAAATTGACCAAGGCAACGGCAACGTTGTCCGATGAATTTACTTTTATTATTTTATTTTTCATGTGTTTATATTTATTGCCTGCCTGTTCGGCAG
>CBFGWQ010000314.1:0-2839 GCA_965652575.1 uncultured Arenibacter sp.
CCTGGTAAGGGCTGGCCGTCCTGATCTGTTATGGTACCGGAAACTTGGTATTCTGTCTGCTCTTCTTCTATAATTTTAGGAGGATTTTCCTTTATTAGTATCGCATCGTTTGCAGTAACGGTAATATTAAGGTTGCCCTGGGACAGACTTTCCTTAAGCAGCTTGTTCGTTCTTATTACGCCTTTTCGCAGATGTACTTTGGGATAGTCCTTAAATATGCCTTCTTCATAAAAGAACCTGTATTCTGTCTGCTCCATAATAAGATCAAAGACTTGGTCCACACTTAGTATCTTGTCTTCTTCAATTACTATTTTGGAATTTTGGGAAACAACATCTACGGGTGTCAATGCAAAAAGGGTAGCGCAAAATAAGAAAATGAATGTACGCATAATGAATATAAAGAGCATTTTCCCATAAGGGAAACCAACCCTATTAAGATTATTTTTCATAAATTGGTCGCTTATTTATTAGTTAATTATTTTAATTAATTGATAATGATACTAGGGGATAGAGCTTTATACTTTAGTCGGTTAAACTTTATCTCCTTTTTTTGTTATTTTTTATTTCATTGGCTACATTATTTTATAGTTAATTCGGGTCTTTCCAATTTGGTCTCCTTGGACCAATGATTAATCCCTCTATAGCATCCAATGCTATCTAAGAATTATGGTCTTATTTTTTATTTCATAATTATTAATGGTACTGGACCTCATAATATTGAGAATTTCCTCAATAGATTGATATTTATCCAAAACTCCTTTGAATTTTAAAGATTCCAATTCTTTATTTTCAAATACAACATCTACATCGTACCATCTGGATATTACTTTCATTATATCTTTTAATGGCATCCCTTTAAAACTGAAGATGCCTTTTTTCCATGAAGTCTCCACATTTACATCAACAACCCTTACTTTAATACTATTATTCTCCAGATTTAAATGTGACTGTTGGTTTGGAGTTAAATACTGTTTTAAGTCCCCATTGCCCACTACCACTTTGCCTTCCACCAAGGTGGTATACACATTGGTATCGTCCCTGTACGCCTTTATATTAAATTCGGTTCCCAAAACTTCAACCTCCTGGGCATTGTTCATCACTTTAAATTTTGAACCTCCGTGTTCCGTGCTTGGGGAAACATCAAAATAAGCCTCGCCATAAACAAGTTCCACTTCCCGGACCTTACCTTCCACAAAATTTACGGGATACTTCAACCGGGTATCGGAATTTAACCAAACTGCTGTGCCATCGGATAAAACAACATTAAATTGTCCTCCCCTTGGTACGGTCAAATAATTGTACACCACTTCTTTTGGATTTCCGTCAACAGCTTCGTAAACTATCTTTTCCCCATCACTATTTGCATTTTGGGTCTGGACCGCATTTCCCTTTTGCAATGCTACCACTGAACCGTCCCCTAAAGTCAAGGTAGCCTTATCCGTACCAGGTACGACAGTGTTGACCACATTGTTCGGAATGTTCCCCTGAGGAGTATTGTACCTATTGTCACTTAAAAAATAGGATGTTACCAGAATACCGATTACCACTGCCGCTGCAGCATATTTCAAGATGGAATATGTCTTTTTGGCTTTAAGGGGCGGATGTCCGTCTTTATCCGTTGCCAATATATTGTTATAAATACGATTGGCAACCTCTTCCTCCAAATCCGGATAGTCCTCCAGTAATTTTGAGACCTCTTCATAAGTAGGAACACTGGAAAAATCCTTGGAATTTTTGAAATAGGCAATAATTTGGCGCAGTTCCTCTTCTGAACACTCGCGCCTTATATATTTATTGAACAACTCTTTATTTTCAAATGATTTCATGATAATTATATCAACGGTAACAGATATAATACCCTTGAGACCTTATGGAATACTATTGAAGTTGTATTTTTTTATGGTTATTTTTAAAGATATGATAAAAAATGAAGTGACAAATTATCAAAAAAACCATTGTTAATTCACTTAAAATGATACTCTTAGCTTAAACCCAATCTATGAAGTGGTTTAAACTTTTTCAATTGGCTAAAAAATTGCCCTTTTGCACCCACTTTTTAACTTTTTTTCCTTCCGTAGCCCTGCTATGCAACTTAAAAAAGTATTCAACTGGGCACAAAATTGCTGATTTTCGCTTCAATCCAAAAAGTTTAAACCACTTCTATGTAAAATAATAAAAGTCCAAGCCCAATTTCCTTGTTTTTTAGTATAAAATCGCGAAGAATATCTAAAGAAGTACTCATTTGATTCCGCACCGTACTAATTGAAATGCCCAATTCGTCGGCTATTTCTTCATAGCTTTTATTTTCATTTCTGGACATTTCAAAAATTTTCCTCCTTCTTGGCGATAATTTGTCCAACGCTTTTTGCTTTAGGGATTCCAATTCCAATTCCCGAACATAAAGATCTGTGGAGTTGGCAAATTTTTGTTTCCCATAAAAAACCGCTTCCCTAAGCTTTCTGTTATTGGCGGCCTTTTTCAGAAATTTTATGGTTTTGTTTCTGGTAATGGTAAAGAGATAGGACTTAAAAGACATTTCGGGATTTAAAGATCCCCGTTTGATCCAAATTTTCATAAAAACATCCTGAACTATTTCCTCGGCATGATCCTCTGAACAAACCATACTTAAACTGAATTTATAGAGGTCGTTCCGATAGGAGTCAAAGAGTTTACGAAAGGCCTTTTCATTGCCATTGATAAGCTCTTTAACCAAAAATTTATCGCTCTCTACCTTATTCTTCGTCACCGTGTGTTTCTAAGTATAATTAGATATATTCCTTTAAAAATCTATTGACGTATGAAGTAAAATTCAACTATTATTAAGAACTTATCTTGAGTT
>CBFGWQ010000315.1:0-2811 GCA_965652575.1 uncultured Arenibacter sp.
CATCTCAATTCTAGTATCTAGTATCTCACCTCTAGTATCCAACTTCCCGCCCCCGCGCCTAATCTATGCCATTTCCATGTTCTTCCAGGTCCTTCCTCAGGTCCAGTTTTCTAAAAGTGGGGGAGACGGCACCTGTGAATACGACCGTGATCAAGGTCATACAGCCACCAAAAACGACTGCGGTGACCGTACCCATCAGTTTGGCCGTAAGTCCACTTTCAAAAGCTCCCAGCTCATTGGAGGACCCAACGAACATGGAATTTACCGAAGCTACCCTGCCGCGCATATGATCGGGTGTCCTTAACTGTAAAATAGTTTGTCTAATGATCATGGAAATACCATCGGTAACACCACTGAAGAAGAGGGCTATTACGGAAATCCAAAAGGAAGTAGATAGCCCAAAGACTATTATGCAAAGCCCAAAACCAAAAATAGCCCCGAGTAATTTAAGTCCGGCGTGTTTATTTAATGGAAAATGGGCGGAGGTAAACATAATGATCAAAGCTCCCACAGCCGGGGCCGCCCTTAAAATTCCAAAACCTTCCGGTCCCACCTTTAGGATATCCTGGGCATAAATGGGCAATAGTGCCACTGCCCCGCCAAAGAGTACGGCAACCATATCCAAGGTAATGGCGCCCAAAATAATCTTGGTGCCAAAAACAAATTTTACCCCTTCCTTTAGGCTTTTTAATACGGGCTCCCCGATATTTGGATTTAAAATGGGTTTCTTTTTAATTTTGGTAAGTGTTAAAAATGCCATTAGCGAAAAGGCGAAGATGAGGCACATGGACCAATGCACCCCGATCCAATTTATGGAAAACCCTGCCAAAGCCGGACCTAGTACGGCTGCCATTTGCCAAACGGAACTGCTCCATGTGGCGGCATTGGGATACACTTTTTTGGGAACTATCAATGCAAATAACGAAAATATGGTAGGTCCTATAAACGCCCTTACCGTACCCCCAAGAAATACCAAAAAGTAGATGCAGTATAAAATGGTATTATTGGGCCAATTCCCTACTATTTGGGGCCAGGTAAGCAAAAATAGGCCCAAGCTTATGATAGAGAAACCCAAAATACACTTTACCAATAGGCCCTTTTTTTCTTTCTGATCTACAATATGACCGGCAAACAAAGCAAGGGACACAGCAGGAATTACTTCCATAAGCCCTATAATTCCTAGGGATAGGGGATTTTTGGTTAAAGAGTAAACTTCCCATTCAATGACCACAAATTGCATGGACCAGGCAAAGACCATGGCAAAACGGACCATCAAAAAAACGTTGAATTCCTTATATCTCAGTGCGGCATAGGGGTCATTATCGGCCATTGTTTTATGGTTGTCAAGTTATGGAGTTATGGGATTTGGGTTATAAAGTTAAATAGTTATAGGGTTATGGGATTAAAAGCGGAAAAGGAGGCCTACATTTTCTTTACAAACTTGGTAAGGATAACAATTTGTTGTCCGTCTACTTTTCCTTCAATATATTCCGCATTTTCATGGTCTAGGGATACACGTCTTACGGCGGTACCTCTTTTGGCTACCATACTGGATCCCTTTACCGCCAGGTCCTTGATCAGGACAACACTATCTCCCGCTTCAATAACGGCACCATTGCTGTCGCGATGTATTATTTGATTCTCTGAAGGGGCGCCTTCACCCGTGGCCTTGGCCCAATCCAATCCATCATCTTCCAGATAGAACATATCCAGTAAATCCTGTGGCCACCCTTCCTTTCTTAACCTGCTCAACATCCGCCAGGCCATTATCTTTACAGGAGTATGCTCGCTCCACATACTGTCGTTTAAACAGCGCCAGTGATTGGGGTCCGTACTCTCCGGGTTTTCTATTTGTTCCCTACAGATTCCACAGACCAAAAGATGGCCATCCAGACCGTTATTTCTTGTAGGCTGGACCTCGAAAACCCCTAAATTTTGAGTCCCGGTACATAACTCACATTGGTGATTGCTTCTTTTTTCCAATTCCCTTTCCAAATTCATTGTAATTGTTTTTATGGGACAAATGTAAACGAATTGCACTAATGATAACGTATGGAATCTTAAAAATGGATTTTAGGAAAGTTATTTGCTCCCAAGTCCAATTTATCATCGAGGAACATTGTTTATAGGTAATGGGCATTAAGGTTGATTATGGAACTTGGGAAATTTATTATCCATTTAAAGGTTAAAACCCCGACCGGTGCCGTTCGGACGGGCCTGCCATGGCCAGTAGACAGGTCTGCCTGTGCCTGTCTGCCATTTCATTGCAGTTGTCTTAGTTTTTATACAATTTGGTAGTCCACAGTTGGCAAAAGACAGTGGGCAGTGAAATCCGTTTTTTTGCCAACTGCTTACTGTCAACTTAAGATCCGGTCTTTGTCAAGGAATTCCATTTTGTTCCAAAACCTTTCTAATTTAATTGGATAATAGTTTAGTTTTGCTGCCTTTTTTATGGAAGACTTAAAAATAGGCGACAGATTATATAACGTAGGGCAAAACGGATTTGGTGACTTTTACAGGTATTCTTTTTCGGAAGTGGTGCGTCTTACCAAGACTTTGGCGATCTTGGAGAATGGGGTAAGGTTAAGAAACAGGCCCGTAAGGTCCCTGATCAATGATGAAATTGGTTATGCACTTGCCACGAACCGCTGGGTGTACTGGCATAAGGTGTCCGATGAAATACTTCATAGGGCAGGGAATGAGAATGAAAAAATTGCCATACACGATTGGTTTGAGGCGCGTTCATTTAGTATTCAGGAAAAAAGAATGATCTATAACCTATTTAAGGAAAAGGGAATACTGGAAGGTCCC
>CBFGWQ010000316.1:0-2784 GCA_965652575.1 uncultured Arenibacter sp.
TGGTTTAAATAGTGTTCCCTTACCAGTTTGGCAGTTTGGTGCTCCCCTGTATGGCTCCAACCTGGAGGCATTATAATATACAGGAGTTTGTTCTTTAGTCCCGGTGCCTTGGCCACATCCTTGAACAAGGCTATGAATTCGCCAAAGTAAACATCATAAAAGTTGCCACTATCCATTTTACGTGTAATGCCGTATTCAATCTGGATATCATTTTTTTCATCCTGGTAGGTTCCAAATACTTTGTCCCAGATATTTAGCAAATTACAGAAATTGGTGTCCATATACAATGGGTTTCTGGCATGGTGCACCCTATGATGGGAAGGCGTTAAAATAATTTTGTTCAAAAATCCCATCCTGCCATCTTTCATTAAATTTTCACCAACATGGATAAATGCTCCATAGGTACCATCTATAAACATGATCAAAAAGAGCAAAACGGGTTCAACGCCCAAAAGGATACACACCGTGGTCCTAATGGAATCTGCATATGGGGCTTCCAGAAAAAAATGGGCATGGGTTACCGAAAGGTTCATTTGTTCCGGGGCATGGTGGGTAGAATGCAGGCACCAAAAAATCCGCACCTTATGCCCCCAATAGTGGTATAGGAAATGCCCAAACTCCCATACAATATATCCGTAAATAAACCAGTACCAGGTCATTTTTGTCTGGAATAGGGCATAGGGCTGTAACCATCCTATAATAAGGGTCACCATGGCTATGGCTATAAATCGGCCAATGAACCTGTTAAACACATAGATGAGGAAGTTTACCTTATATACCTTGGTATTAGGCTTTTTGTATACCAGGCCAAGGATGAATTCCAATATCAATAGCAAGGGGATTATGGGGTAAATGAGCGATACAACACCGTCATAAGTAGAGAATACGCTGTAATCCCCGGCCTGTAATAGTTCCATTGCCTGACGAATACCCAAAAATCCAACTACTTCATCATAAAGGGTTCCCAAAATATCCATTAAAAATTTGATTTTAATTAAACAGGACTATAATATAATGAGAAAAATTCAATGGTACCCTCAATTTAGACCAACAACATTAATTTGCAAACCAATGGATGCCTATTGGAATTCAATGGGTACTTTATTTCGGTGTTTCCATCGTTTGTGGGTCCAAAGATAGTAAGCTGGTTTTTCCCGTATCTGATCTTCGGTCAATCTAAGGAACTGGTCCGTAATCCGATGCTTTTTGGTCTTACTGCCGGCCATGGTTATGGGGATAAATTCTGCTTGGTAATACCCCCTTTTTACTTTGGAAACCTTAAGGAAGACTACCGCCAGATCCAATTTTCTGGCCATACTCTCGGGGCCGTTAAAGATGGGTACCTTAATGCCCATAAATTCACTCCAATATTGTGCCCTATTTACTTGTGGAGATTGATCGCTCACCATGCCATAGGCAGATATTGTTCCGTTTTGTACATTTCTATATACCGTTTTTACGGTTTCTTGCTGGGTTATGAGGGTGGTATTCCATTTGGCCCTTATTTTCTTGATCAAGTTGTCAAAATAAACATTGCCAATTTTTTGATACACGGCATATCCCTTGGCATTCACGTAATTATTAATACTTACGTTCCATTCCCAATTGGCGTAATGGGAGCAGACGATAAGGACGCTCCTATCCTCAACTATGTTTTGAAGGACTTCAATATTGATTATCTTATAGCGTTCCTTTAACTCCTCTTTTGTCAGATTCAAGGTCTTCACCATTTCGAGGAACATATCGCACATATGACGGTAGAAGCACCTCTGAATCTCTTTTAGCTCTTTTACCGACTTATCAGGAAAGGCCATGGTAAGATTTTCGGAGACGACCCTTTTGCGATAGCCGATAAGATAGAACATTACCAAAAAGGCAAGGTCCGAAAAAAAGTAAAAAAGTTTAAAGGGTAATATGGAAATAAACCATAGTAAGGGGTAAACTAGAATATAGGCCAGAAACTGCATGCAGATATAATTAGGGCAAATATAGCTATATTTGGACCTAAAAATAATAGTTTTCTTTATGAATAATATTCATATCGCTACCATTGCCATTATGGCCGCCAATGTCCTTGCCTCTTTAAAGGGGTTTAATGACCAAACTTTCTTTGAACGCTACAAGTTTGGTGTAGGCGCCATTCAGGCAGGGCAGAAAGATAGGATGCTTACTTCGGGGTTTTTACATGTGGACCTTTCCCATCTTTTTTTCAATATGTTTACCCTCTATTTTTTTGCAGATGTGGTCATTTATTGGTTTGGCCCCGGTAAATTCCTTATCCTATATTTTATCAGCCTTGTTGCCGGTAGTTTATTGGCACTTTTTTTTCATAGGAACGAACCGTATTACAGTGCTGTTGGGGCCAGTGGGGCCGTTACCGGTATTTTGTACTCGGCCATCCTGCTGGAGCCGGGGATGAGATTGGGAATCATGTTCATCCCTATTCCCTTACCAGCTTACATTTTAGGGATCCTTTATCTGTTTTATTCTATTTATGGTATGAAGACAAGGATGGGAAACATTGGGCATACGGCCCATTTTGGAGGTGCTATCGGCGGGTATGTGGCAACCTTGTTCTTTAAGCCCGATCTACTGGTTACGGATACCCTAATGGTACTTTTGCTGGCTTTGCCTATAGTGCTTCTTTTTATTCTTGGAAAAATGGGCAAGCTATAAATAAGCGTATGGCATATCGGAATGCGGAAATCATTTTATATGGAAGCATGGACGGATAGCGCTTTCCGATCATTCACAATTTTATTATAACAATCCTCCGTACAATAC
>CBFGWQ010000317.1:0-2759 GCA_965652575.1 uncultured Arenibacter sp.
CCATCAAAATCGGCCGTTACCCCATTAGTAGTTCCCTTTTCCACCACATTGGCACCGGGCAGCGGATTGCCATCTTGATCCTTTATGGTTCCATTAATACTATATTGTATGACCGGAAGGGCCATTTCTACCTTTGGTGGGTGGGATATAGGGGTTCCCGTTCTACGGACCAAATAAATCCGCCGGTCATTGAGGTTAAAAGTGGTCCGGGTATTTCCAAAAACTTGGTTTAGGATATCATCTATCCTTTCGTTATCCGCATTAACGGAAACGATACGCGCCAAATCTACATCCTCAATTTTATATACAAATTGAAACTCTGTAGAACGCTCTATCTCATCAATAAGTTGTCCTACAGTAATATTGTGTAGGTTCAAGGTAATTTTGGTACGCTGTGCATAGCTGTCATTGGCCTTAAGCGAAAAAAAGGTGACCAATAATAACAGTATACTCAGTTTCATTTTCAGGTCAAATTTAAATACAGGTCTTCGCCTTCTTGTTGTATTAAGAAGTTTTTTCATACTTTTAATGTGTTTTAAGGTGGTTAATTTTTACGTTGATCACTTTTCCTAAATCGGGAAATGTTCGAGCATTTTCCGATTTTTCTTTTTTGGGTCCAAGTGATGGATGGATCTAGTGCATTCAGTTCATAGGCTTTGTTTTTAAATTAATTATTGGATCGTTATATCTCCCTGGTCGTTTATGGTATATTCTACGCCATAATTGGCCCGAAGCTCTTGCAACACCTTCCCTAATGGGGCCTCCCCAAAATTGGCATTGAATTTCTTGGCCCCCAATGCCGTATTATTGTTCTCAATGGCAACATTGTAATGTCTTTCCAATTTTTTAATAATATTGTTGAAAGACATGTTGCGAAAAATCAATTCCCCTTTCATCCACGAGGTATATAGGCTTGTTATCACCGAATCTTTACTGATCTCGTTGCTTTTCTTGCTATAGCTTCCTTTATATCCGGGTTTTAACAACACCTCTTTACTTGGGTCATAATCAACGTGGGCCTTATATAAACTAACGGCGCCCTCTACCAGGACCACTTCAGAATTATCATCTTCGGGATAAGAGGAAACATTGAATTTTGTTCCCAAAACCCTCACGTTCATTTTTTCGGTATTTACAATAAATGGGCGTTTGGCGTCCTTGGCTACCTCTAAAAAAGCTTCTCCGGTAATGTAGACGTTTCTGTCCCGGTCCCTTAAAAATTTAACCGGATATTTTAGGGAAGACCCTGCATTTAAGTACGCTTTGGTACCATCGGACAAACTCAGTTCAAACCTTTTCCCAAAGGGGACCTTTAGGGTATTGTACACCAATTCATCTCCAACTTCAGCATCGGAATATACTATTTCATTGCCCTTTTGTTGCCCAAGAACAGTGCCCTTACCGTCCGTTAAGGTTGCCGAACTATTTTCTTCGATTATCCTGACACTCCCATCTTCCATTTCCAGGGTAATGGCATTTTGTGGAAGTTGATCTTTTTGTAATTGACCGCTATTTTGAAAGTAAACATACCCGACCACCAATAAGCCTATTATTACGGCCGCAGAAGAGGCCGCAACTCTCCAGTTGAAATACCTGGGCAACACCCTAGTGGTCCTTCTGGATACCATCTTCCAAATGGTGTCCTTTACCTTGGCGTTATCGGCAGGGTTTTTAAAATGTATAGACTTGCTCCCGGAATCGAGTTCTTCCTCAAACTGCTTCAGAAGTTGTTTTTCGCTATCGGAAATAGTCCCATCAAGGTATTTGTCCAACAGTTTCCTAAATTCTTGTTCCTGCATAGTTATGCTTATCTAACCCTATGAACCGAAAAGAGCCTACAACGCACATGCCATTTTTAATTTTAACATGTTTTTAACATTTTAGGCTGCTATATGAATTCTTCAAATACGCTTTACATGACTATGGGACAGTAGTAATTTGAAGGGGCTACAGAAATATAAAATAGAGGAACCAAATAATGTGAAGCGCGGCCAAATGCCTTCTTATGACCTTTAAGGCAAGGGAAACCTGGTTTTCTACGGACCTTTTGGATATTCCCAATTGCAAGGCTATTTCCTCATTGGGCACATCCTCTATCCGGCTTAATGTGAAAATTTGTTGGCACCTGGGGGACAGTTCCTCTAAAGATTGCTCTATTAGCTTTTGGGTCGCTTCCAAATCATGTTGATTTTCAACCTCGGCATTGGACAGTTGTAAAGTATCGATAACTTTAAGTTGGGAAGGATTAAATTTATTGTCCCTTAAATATTTATAGCAACCATAACTTACGGAACTAAAAATATAGGCCTCAAAATGGGATACCTCCAACTTCTCCCTTTGGTTCCATAGATGTATCCAAATCTCCTGCACAACGTCCTGCGCCACATCCCTGTTCCGAAGAATGGAATTGGCCTTACAGAACATATCTTCCCAATACCGGTCGAACAGCGTCCTGAACGCTTTTTGATTACCGTCTTTAAAGTGGGCAAGAAGCAGTTGGTTTGTATGAAAGTCTTTTGGAGGCACAGTTGTCAATACATCAATTATACACTATCAAAGATGCTAAATGTATAAAAAAAGTATTTAAATAATCAAATATTAATAGTGATAACTTTAAAATCGACTGAGATATTGGATAAAAAATCAAGAGTGTGTACGTCAACACCAATTAATATAACAATCTAAAAAGCAATATTATATAAGGCAAAAATATTCTTGATATAAATTAATTAGGAAACAGGGTATAATACGGGACAAAA
>CBFGWQ010000318.1:0-2746 GCA_965652575.1 uncultured Arenibacter sp.
GGCCCGTTTTAAGAATTATTTCAATCGCGTATTTAAAAACATAGTAGATTAGCAATTATACAGGGATTGGGGCAGGTAATGGCAAAATGTACCAATTATACATATTTTGTTACCATCCATATATTTTTGCTTTTAACTGTAGAGCTAAATACGGACATTAGCGTAAATAATGGAATTAAAAAGACCTTATTTCTCCCGACCAGGTTCCGGCATTGAAATAGGTCTTTTTCACCATAATTATTTGAGTTATTTGGGTTAAACCCGCAGCTTTTTCTAATGGACCTATTCGGGGGGAGGGGAAATTTTTAATTGGCTACGGGTTTTTATTTTTGAACATTCGAATAAGAACTTTTTGTCTTGGAGTATATAATATCTATTCTTCGGGATGTAATTTAGTTGGTTGGTTAAAACCCGCTACGTATTGGAAGCAAACCGGTACCTAGTGGGTTTTTGTATGGGGGCATTATTTTAAAGATCGAATTTTATACCTTGTGCCAAAGGCAATTCCGTGGTGTAGTTGATAGTGTTTGTCTGTCTCCGCATATAGATTTTCCATGCGTCCGAACCGGATTCGCGACCGCCACCTGTTTCTTTTTCGCCTCCAAAGGCTCCTCCGATCTCAGCTCCCGAAGTTCCGATGTTAACATTGGCTATTCCGCAATCGCTGCCCTGGGCAGATAAAAAATGTTCTGCCTCCCTTAGATTATTGGTCATTATTGCAGAGGATAGCCCTTGGACTACTCCGTTTTGTAGGGCAATGGCATTTTCCAGGTCGCCTGAATATTTTAAAAGGTATAATACGGGGGCAAATGTCTCTTGTTGAACAATGTCATAACTATTGTTTGCCTCGGCAATGGCAGGTTTTACATAACATCCGCTCTCATATCCCTCCCCTTGCAACACTCCGCCTTCAACTAGTAGCTTACCTCCTTCCTCCACTACTTTTTTAAGTGCCCGTTGGTACATGCTTACGGCATCGGTATCTATTAAAGGGCCTACATGGTTCTTTTGATCCAATGGATTCCCTATTCTCAACTGATTGTAGGCGGTTACAATGGCCTCTTTTACCTGATCATAAATGCTGTCGTGCACAATTAATCTTCGGGTAGAGGTACAACGCTGGCCTGCCGTGCCAACGGCCCCAAAAACAGCTCCTATGACGGTCATTTTAATATCTGCATCGGGGGTTACGATAATGGCATTGTTTCCTCCAAGTTCCAAGAGCGATTTTCCCAGTCGGGCGGCAACCGCTTGGGCCACGGTCTTGCCCATACGAATAGATCCCGTGGCGGATATTAGGGGCACCCTTTTGTCATGGGTTATAAATTCGCCTACCGTATAATCGCCATTGATTAAACAGGAAATGCCTTCAGGAAGATTATTTTCCTTAAGAACGGCTGCCACTATGTTTTGGCAGGCCAGACCACATAGGGGTGTTTTTTCACTTGGCTTCCAAACGCAGACATCTCCCGATATCCATGCCAAGGCCGTATTCCAGGCCCAAACGGCAACCGGGAAATTGAAGGCCGAGATTATACCAACTACCCCCAGGGGATGATATTGCTCGTACATTCTATGTCCCGGTCTTTCGGAGTGCATGGTAAGTCCGTGCAATTGCCTTGATAGCCCTACGGCAAAATCACATATATCGATCATTTCCTGCACCTCTCCCAATCCTTCCTGATACGATTTTCCCATTTCATAGGAAACCAATTTTCCCAAGGGTTCCTTGAGTTTACGAAGTTTATCGCCAAATTGTCGCACAATTTCCCCTCGTTGGGGCGCCGGTTTGGTTCGCCAAATTTTAAATGCATTGGTGGCCGCATCCATCACCGTTTCATAATCCTTTTTGGAGGTGGACTTCACCTTGCCGATTAGAACACCATCTACCGGGGAATATGAGCTTAACTCCCCGCCCGATGAAAAATTGTTCAAACCTGTGGATGTTCCGTTATTTATAGCTTGTATGCCTAATTTTTTTAGGGCCTCATGGATTCCAAATTTCTGTGCAATTTTTGACATTTATAACTATTTTATCGTTAATTGTTATATTTTTTCAAAATTACAAATTAATGTGGAGTCCAAGGTATAACCGACCATAAATGTTTTAAAACCTGATTTAAGGCTTTAAGTCTGAACTTAGGTTATAGGAAGTAATATTGAAATTAAGGGATTACTATTCGTCTTCCTTGGCAATAAACCTTTCATCTACGGGCATTATGGTGCCACAATTGTTGCAGGTCCTAAGTTCCTCGGAACCGTAGAAGGTTTTAAAATGTCCTAAAAAATCCTTTTCAATATTATTTAAGGTGAAGTATACTTCATAGAGTTTATGGTTGCAGTTATCGCAAAACCACAGCAGGCCATCGTCAACGTTCATCCCTGCCCGTTTGCGTTCTATGACCAAACCTATGGACCCTTCCTTCCTAACCGGGGAATGGGGTATTTTGGCAGGATGCAGGTACATATCCCCGGGGCCCAATTCCATGGTCTTTTTTTGACCGTTTTCTTGAATATGGACCTCAATATTGCCTTCCAATTGATAAAACAGTTCCTCTGTTTCGTTATAATGATAATCTTTTCTGGCATTGGGGCCGGCAACGACCATAACAATATAATCTCCCGATTCCGTATAGAGATTTTTGTTCCCTACGGGAGGCCTTAACGTATCCCTGTTCTCGGAAAGCCATTTATTTAGATTGAATGGGCGTTTTATGGACATAATGTATCCTGTTAAAATTAATAT
>CBFGWQ010000319.1:0-2709 GCA_965652575.1 uncultured Arenibacter sp.
AAAACAGGAATAGTATAGTAAACCAGTAAAATAAAAAATATGAGCAAGAACACTGAATTTGAAAGTATATCCTTTGATTTACCCAAAAATCAGAGCAATGTAATTAAGGTCATAGGTGTTGGCGGTGGCGGTAGCAACGCCATAAATCACATGTTTCAGGCCGGTATCAATGGCGTGGATTTTGTGATTTGCAATACCGATTCGCAAGCACTTCAAAATAGTCCCGTGCCCAATAAGATACAATTGGGGGTTTCGTTGACGGAAGGATTGGGCGCTGGTGCCAATCCCGAGGTAGGGGAACAGGCCGCTATTGAGAGTATGGAAGAGATCAAGCAAATGCTCGATACCACCACAAAGATGATCTTTATTACTGCCGGTATGGGCGGGGGAACAGGTACTGGTGCTGCCCCTGTCATTGCAAAAATGGCAAAGGAAATGGACGTTCTTACAGTGGGGATAGTTACCATGCCTTTTCAATTTGAAGGTAAAATGCGTTGCCAACAGGCTCAGTTGGGAATAGAAAAATTACGTGCCAATGTAGATTCCTTGATTGTTATCAATAACAATAAATTAAGGGAAGTATATGGCAATTTGGGTTTCAAGGCTGGTTTTTCCAAGGCGGATGAAGTATTGGCCACTGCCGCCCGCGGCATTGCAGAAGTCATTACACATCACTATACCCAGAATATAGATTTACGTGACGCCAAGACGGTATTGAGCAGTAGTGGAACGGCCATAATGGGATCGGCCATATCTTCAGGCTCCTCCAGGGCGCATGAGGCCATAATGAAGGCGTTGGATTCCCCCTTGTTGAACGACAACAAAATTACTGGTGCTAAAAATGTATTGTTGCTTATCGTTTCCGGTGCCCAGGAAATTACCATAGATGAAATAGGTGAGATTAATGACCATATTCAAAATGAGGCCGGTTTTGGGGCCAACATCATTATGGGGGTCGGTGAGGATGAGGGACTGGGCGAGGCTATCGCAGTTACGGTTATTGCCACGGGTTTTAATATAGATCAACAGGATGATATTGTAAATACGGAATCCAAAAAAATCATTCATACGTTAGAAGATGAGCAGCGTGCGGAGCATAACCTTACTCCTAAGAATGTTGTTCACCAGTTGGTCGAAGAAGAGGAAATAAAGACAACACCGGTAAAGCACAACCCGGTGCAGGAGGGGCCTAAAATGGATTTGATACCTACTACCAATTTTATCAGGAATTTTAATGTGTTCTATGAGGAAGTAGTGGCGGAAAATGTGCAGGACGATTTTATCATTATCAATGCCTCCGATGAGATCAAGGACATGGAAGTGGTGGATCCACGGGTAGTATCCAATAAGATGGGGGAGGAAGACCAGTTTGAATTTAGCTTTGATATGCCTTTGGCGAAAAAGCCTGTAGAGGAGGAAGAAGAGGCGCAACACATCATTACCTTCGATCTGGATGAAGAGGTGAAGGATTTTGAGGTAAAGGACCATGTAGAGGTAATTCCCGTTTTGGAGTACAACAAGAATGGGGAAAAGCGCTATAGTTTGGACGATTATATGGAGTTGGAAAAGAAACTTACCGGGGCAAAATCCAAGGCAGAGGAGTTTGAGCCACGTATTGTGGAGGACGAGCTGATATTTGAAAAGCGTACCATTGCCAAGCAGGAATCCAATCAGCAGCGGGTGAACGTGGAGGATGAAGATCCCGTTAATACCCCTATTGAGATTTTGTTAAAGGAACGCGCGGACGAACGTAGAAAAAAATTGAAGGATTTTAATTATAAATTTCAAAATAGCCTTGGCAATCTCGATGAAATTTCCAAGCAGCCGGCCTATAAGAGACAAGGGATAAGCTTAAATGAAAGCCCTAAGGAAAGCAAAGTTTCCAGAACTAGTTTAAGTGAGGACAGCAATGACGATATACAATTGCGTTCCAACAACTCTTATTTACATGACAACGTAGACTAATTCTATTTGCAGAATTATATATCCTAAAGTTTAGACCCGAAAATAGCTTTTATTTTCGGGTTTATTTTTATCTTCGCAGGGCTAAAAAAAAGATATGGGTTTACAGCAGCGGGTAATGGAAGATATGAAGGCGGCAATGAGGGCCAAGGACACCTTGGCATTGGAATCGTTGCGCGCTATTAAGTCGGCCTTATTGTTGGCGCAGACCGAAACAGGTCCGGGAACGGAACTATCCGAAGAGGAGGAAGTAAAGTTGGTTCAGAAATTGGTAAAGCAACGCAAGGATAGCGCGGCCATTTACAAGGAGCAGGGGCGTGAGGATTTGGCCGAACCCGAATTGGCACAGGCCTTGGTCATTGAAAAATTTCTTCCGGAGCAATTGGACGAGGAAGAGATAGAAAAGGTAGTGGTACAGACCATAGATGCTATAGGGGCATCCGGGATGAAGGATATGGGCAAGGTAATGGGGATCGTCTCCCAGAAATTGGCCGGACAGGCAGATGGCAAGACCATATCGACTATTGTTAAAAAGAATTTAATGTAACTTTGGAAGTTGCGGGGGACAGTATCTTTAATATATAGGATTGCATACTGCCGCTGCCGACCAAAAATTAAATAATGGCCCCGTGGCGCAACTGAATAGCGCATCAGATTTCGGCTCTGAGGGTTGGGGGTTTGAATCCCTCCGGGGTCACGGATGAACCACAAAAAAGTGGTTGTGCAAGCGAGTTTCATTTTGAAGCT
>CBFGWQ010000320.1:0-2638 GCA_965652575.1 uncultured Arenibacter sp.
AAAAACGGGCCTTGGCCATAGGTTTTGTATACTTATCCCAGGAAGGGGTATCTATAGTCTGCAGGGGTCACAAAGGTTTCCTTGATCAATCTAGGGGATACCCAGCGCAAAAGATTTTGTGCGGAACCGGCCTTGTCGTTCGTACCGGATGCCCGTGCCCCGCCAAATGGCTGCTGTCCTACTACGGCACCTGTTGGTTTGTCGTTAATATAAAAGTTGCCGGCACAGTTCTGCAATACTTTGGTGGCTTCGGCAATGGAATAACGATCTCCTGAGAGTACGGCACCGGTAAGTGCGTATTCCGATGTGCCATCGATCAATGTAAGCGTTTGGGACCAATCCTTGTCCTCATAAACATAAATGGTGACCACAGGGCCGAAAAGTTCGGTTTCCATGGTGGTGTATTTTGGATCGGTCGTTACAATTACGGTAGGTTCTATAAAGTAACCCTTTGATTTATCATAATTTCCGCCCACATAAATTTTGGCATCCTTATCTTTTTTTGCCTGGTCAATGTACTTGGCCAATTTGTCAAAAGAAGCTTCATGGATAACGGCCGTAATAAAATTGGCCATATCCTCGGGAGAACCCGGTTTGTTAAAAGATTCCACATCGGTTTTAACATGATCCAAAATTTCCTTGGATATGGATTTAGGAAGGTAGACCCTTGAAGCGGCACTACATTTCTGCCCTTGGAATTCGAAAGCGCCCCTAACGATGGCGGTTGCCACCTGTTTGGGATTGGCCGTGGGATGCGCAATAATAAAATCTTTGCCACCGGTCTCGCCAACAATCCTAGGGTAGGTTTTGTATTTGTGAATGTTGTTCCCGATCTGTTTCCACAATTCCTTAAATACGTGGGTGGATCCGGTGTAATGGATGCCGGCAAAATCAGGACTGTCCAAAGCTATTTGTGTAATCATTACAGGATCCCCGTATACCACGTTTATAACGCCATCCGGTAGCCCTGCTTCTTTAAAGATATCCACTATGACCTTGGCGGAAAACACCTGACTGTCGCTAGGTTTCCATAATACCACATTTCCCATCATAGCGGCACTTGCAGGAAGGTTTCCGGCAATGGCGGTGAAATTGAACGGGGTTATGGCGTAGATAAAACCTTCCAATGGGCGGTATTCCACTCTGTTCCAAATACCTTCCGCAGAATCCGGTTGTTCTTCGTATATCCGGGACATGTATTCTACATTAAAACGAAGGAAATCTATAAGTTCACAGGCAGAATCGATCTCGGCCTGATGTATATTTTTGGATTGCGCAATCATAGTTGCGGCATTGATTTTTGCCCTGTACGGTCCTGAAATCAATTCAGCGGCCTTAAGGAATATAGCGGCACGTTGTTCCCATTCCAGATCTGCCCATTGTTTCCTGGCTTCCAAAGCGTTGGATATGGCATTGGACACATCTTCCCTGTTGGCCGTATGGTATTGGCCAACTATATGCTTGTGGTCGTGGGGAGGGGAAATAGGTTTGGTGTTTCCTGTTTTTACATCCCTACCACCAATGTACATTGGAATATCTGTGTTGCCATTGAAATAGGTACTGTATTGTTTTAGTACTTCTTCCCGTTCCGGTGTTCCGGGGGCATAACTTTTAATAGGTTCGTTATATGCCGTGGGGACTTGAAAAAATCCTTTGCCCATGATAATTTTTTTTAAGTTCAAATTTATGGCAAAGGTACTAAATGGATTAGCGATAATAAAACCCCATACCAATTGAATTTTGGTAGATTGGGAAAGTATTCCAAATTTTAATTTAGGGCAAAAGGGGCGCTAAACTTAAATGTAGGAATGTATACCCTGAATTTTTCGGAGTTATTTATACCTACCATGTTGTAATGGCCTTTCATGGCCCCAATGGTAGAAGTCAATAGGCATCCGGAACTGTAAGTATGGGATTCTCCAGGTTTGATGACCGGTTTTTTGCCGATTATCCCCTCGCCATCCAATACTTCCAATTCATTCAAGGAATCATAAATTTGCCAATGGCGTGATGTTAATTGAACCGAATCCTTACTTTGGTTTTCTATGGTTATGGTATAGCCGAAAGCAAAATGCATTTTGTAGTTCTTGAAGAAAGTTCCTTCAAAACTGGTATTTACCGAAATTTTAATGCCTCTTGTTACCTGTGTTATCATAAGATCGGATACTAAATGTAAATAAATTTCCCATTGAAGGCATTTCACCCTTATAATGAATGCCTAAAACAAAAAATACAATATCTTCAGATACGTATTATAATGTGGTTGTCAATCTACCTTGCCCAAAGGAATTTCAAAATTGTCCTACAAAGATAAAGAGCAAATATTACAACTTATCTTAAAAAATTAATTCTTATTCAATAACGAATTCCAGGCTTTTAAAATACAATTGGTCAGCAAGGTATAGAACAACAATAAATTATAAAAATTAAAGTAAATATAATCGGTGTAAGTCTATTTATTTCTGATATAAACCAATACGAGCTATCCCCGTCGGAAGATCCTAAGGCCATAATCGGAAATTTGCAGCTGTTCCCAACCCAGTTCAATAGTTGGTCCCGGTACTATGTTAATACTGATATTAAAATTAATAGTTCCCTTGAATATTATGTAATGCATCCCCCTTTGAAATATATTTAA
>CBFGWQ010000321.1:0-2637 GCA_965652575.1 uncultured Arenibacter sp.
TTGGATTTGTAGTTGTCCCTAATCTTCATATTGCCAAAATTGTACCTAAATCCAAGTGAAAATACCCTCCCGTCCGGTTTATAGATGGATATATTGTCCTGATTACCGTACTTACGGGTGTTGGTTAGCTTAAACTGCTTAAGAATATCGCTAAGGCCCATGGTTATGCTTGCCTTTTTGCCCCATATATTCTTTTTCAGGGAAATTCCCCATTCATTGTAATATTCCTGTTTGGAATTGCCAATTATGATAGGGGAAACATAGCTGTAATTAAGGCTGGCCGTTAAAGATCGGTCTTCCAAGAACGTAAAATTGTTGTTCAATTGAATCAAAAGCGTCCACTGGCCCTGATCCAGGGTCTGTTGTGATAGAATATCGGTAAAACGCTCCGCCCCATAGTAGTAGGACGATAGGAAATAGATGTCCCAGGAATTGGATATCCCGTTCCTATATATAAAATCCACTCCATAGGCCAATTCCCGGTCTACATTGTCCGTAATAAACCTCAGTAAATTGCTTTCATTGTCCTGAAAGGTCAACAAACGCATAATATTCCTATGGTATCTATAAAAAAGCTCTAGAGTGTAATCCCTGTTATAGGTATAGGACAATATAACCGAATTCTTAAAGGAAGGTTGCAGGTTTACATTGCCCTCCACCACGGAATTATTACTTTGAAATACTTGAAAAGGATTGATCTTATTGTAGCTAGGCCTGATAATGCTTCTTTTGTAACTGCCCCCGAATCTATGTTTGGAATTGGGATTAAATTGTAAAAATAGGGTGGGGAACCATTCCAAATAATTATTTTTGATCTTGTCCGTACTCAAACTAAAATCGCCTATGGTATGGGTATATTCGGCCCTCAACCCGGATTTGAAAGTCCAATCGTTCCATTTTGCATCAAAACTGGCGTAGCCCGCAAAAATTTCTTCATCGTATAAAAATGTACCCTCCCCGGTAGGTTCAATACCTTCCTGTTCCCGGTCAAAACCCTCCTGGGCAATATAACTCTCAGAATCTATCAATGCATACTTTAACCCGGATTCAAAATTGGCATCCTCCCCCATGGGAGAGACAAAATCCGCCTGTACACTATATAGATCGGTGTGCTGTTGATTAATGGTATTAAAGTTGTTCTCCCCGATTATGGCCCGGTTGCCATCGTAAAAATCGGTTTCCAATTCCTGGTTTTTATCATAATCGTAATAGGTGTAATGAAAGTTTGTCGACAAATGGGAGCCTTGGTCTTTAAAAGTATGTTTATAATCCAAATAAAACGCCGCGTTGATCGATTCAAATTTGCCGTTGTTCAGGGTGTAAAAACCTGAAGTACTGCCATCATTCGC
Organism: uncultured Arenibacter sp.; assembly: GCA_965652575.1. Taxonomy (GTDB): domain Bacteria; phylum Bacteroidota; class Bacteroidia; order Flavobacteriales; family Flavobacteriaceae; genus Arenibacter. The sequence continues at coordinate 1,350 of CBFGWQ010000321.1, forward strand.
GTCCAGAATTTGGGTATCGGACAAATCCCTGGTCAAATAAGAGGGTGTTATGGAGGCAATGGAAGAGAAGCTGATGGTATTGTTATCGTCAATGGCATAATCCAAAAAGGCACTGGTATTGTGTTTTTTACTTCTGTAAATAACCTCCAGATCCGATGTCCAGGTATCCCTGATCTGGCCATCTTCAATAAAATTGGTGATATCCGTATAATTTGTTAAAATCTTGTTTTGGGTATAACTATAATTAAAGGAGGCCTCCAATTGCCTGCTCTTAAAAAAATGACTGGTGCCAAGCATTTGCCGTGGAAATACGGCCTGACTATATTTATTGTATACGGCCCCATTATAGCCCGCAATCAAATTCTTTTTCATTTTAATATTGATCAAGGTTCCGCCTTCGGCATCATATTTTGCCGGTGGTGTGGTTATTACCTCAATGGATTGCACCCCCTTTGCCGAGGTACCGCTTAAAAGGTTAAGGATATCCTCCGGTGGCAGGTTCACCTTCTTATCGTTGATCATTATTTGCACCCCGCTTTCCCCTTTCACCCTAATCTCATCGTTCATAACAAATACGGTAGGTGTACTCTTGAGAACCTCCCATAGGTCCGAATCCGAAAGTGCCGTGTTCTCAATAGTAAAGACCAGACGATCTACCTTTTGTTCCAAAGTTGGTTTTTGGGAGATTACGACCACCTCGTTCAATTCCAGCCCCTTATCATCTATATAGAGCGGCCCTAGGTCCATGTCGGAATTGACCTCTACCCACTTATAGTTGGAATGGCTCCCTATGTAACTGGCACGTATCAGGTATTGATCGGGGATGATATTACTGAGCATAAAATACCCCTTTTCATCAGAGGCGGCCCCTTTAAAAAAACTGGTATCGGATACCTTGTAAAGGAGTATATTTGCAAAAGCTACCTCAGTGCCATCCGTTTGTTGTACATGACCTGAAATCGTGTATTCTTGACCCATCATAGGGATACATAATAGGATAAAGAATAGGACCCAAACCTTTAACATTGTCACAAACAGTGGCATATACGTTATAAAAATCTTTAAAGTTAACTTTTAATTAACAACTGGCAATATTTTCTTTGCCTATTGTAGTAAACTACCTCGGGGCAATCCCGATAGCTATCGGGACACGAGACATTGAAAGGAAAATCAAGTTTGATATCGACGCAAGCGTCGGAGCATTTAAATCTCGATTATCGAGTAAAAAACCGCATCTCAAAATTCCGCCCATTGTAAACCCGGCCCATATTTAAAATATTTACAATAT
>CBFGWQ010000322.1:0-2620 GCA_965652575.1 uncultured Arenibacter sp.
TAAAAAATAAATATTTAACAAGCCAGAATGTTTCTAAAGAAATTATCACTTATTAATTATAAAAACTTTGCGTCCGAAAATTTCGAATTCGATGCCAAAATAAATTGTTTTGTGGGCAATAACGGAGTGGGAAAAACCAATGTTCTGGACGCCATCTACCATCTTTCCTTTGGAAAAAGTTACTTTAATCCGGTGGCTACCCAAAACATAAGGCACGAAGAGGATTTTTTCGTGATCGATGGGGAATTTCAAAAAAATGACAGGGAAGAAAGGATTCTGTGCAGCTTAAAAAAGGGGATGAAAAAAATCATCAAGCGCAATGGAAAGGCTTACGACAAATTCTCTGACCATATAGGCTTTTTGCCCCTGGTCATTATATCGCCTGCAGACCGCGACCTTATCATTGAAGGCAGTGAAACCAGAAGAAAATTTATGGATGGGGTAATTTCCCAATCCGACAAGGAATACCTACAAAGTCTGATCAAATACAACAAGACCCTTGGCCAGAGAAATTCCCTGTTAAAATATTTTGCCGTTAACCGGACGTTTGAAAGGACCACCTTGACCATCTACAACGAGCAGCTACAGGAATACGGAAGTGCCATATTCTCAAAAAGAGCTAATTTTTTGGAGGAGTTCATACCTATATTCAAGGAACAGTACCTAACCATTTCAGGTGGAAAAGAGCCCGTAAATTTAACATATGACAGTAAGTTATTGGACCAGGATCTCCTAACTTTATTGGAGCGGAACATAGAAAAGGATAAAGCGCTCCAATACACCAGTGTAGGGACGCACAAGGACGACCTTAACTTTGGGATAGACGGGCATCCCATAAAAAAATTTGGTAGCCAAGGGCAACAGAAATCCTTCCTGATCGCCTTAAAACTGGCACAATTTTATTTTATAAAAAAACAGGCCGGTACTACGCCTTTGTTACTTTTGGATGATATTTTTGACAAATTGGACGAAAACAGGGTGGCCCATATCATTAATTTGGTAGATGAAGAAAATTTTGGTCAGATATTCCTCAGTGATACCCATGCCGATAGAACGGAGGAAGTGGTAAAAAAAATACATCAATCCTATAAAATATTTAAGTTGTAACATGCGATATATTTATGTTTTGGTTGCCCTTATTGGCCTGGCAGGATGTCAAAATAAAGTAAGTAAATTGGATTTGCCCCATTTGAACGGCTATTGGGAGATAGAAAAGGTTACTTTTCCGGATGGTTCCAAGAAGGAATATGCGGTAAGTACCAATATAGATTATATTCAAGTGAACAACAACAATGAAGGTTTCAGAAAAAAGGTCCGGCCCAATTTTAACGGTACCTATGTTACATCGAATGATGCAGAATTGTTTACCATATCCGAAAACGAAGGAATTTTCAGCTTAAACTACAAAACGGATCTAAGTGAATGGCATGAAAAAATTACAAGCCTCTCGGAAAATAGCTTCACAGTAATAAGTGAAGAAAACATAAAATATCACTATAAGAAATTTAAACCCATTGATCTTGAACAATAATGGCCAAAAGAAAAAATGACAATCTTAGTTTGGGTGATGCCTTACAGGAATTTATTGCCGAAAACAAGTTGCAAAAGGGGATGGACCGCGTTAATGCCCGGGAAGCCTGGAAAAATCTAATGGGCAATGGCGTCAACAACTATACCACGGCCGTTGAATTGCGAAATGGCACCCTAATGGTATCGCTTTCCTCTTCGGTGCTAAGGGAGGAATTAAGTTTGGGCAAAACCAAGATCATAAAATTATTGAACGAGGAATTGGGCAAGGATCTCATCACAAAAATTGTCCTGAGATAAACTTCCGTTATAGAATTAAAAAACCACGCCCAAAAGCGTGGTTTTTTAGTCTTTTGAACAATATGTCCTTAAAAAATTTCCCTACCTGCAAAATGAAATGCCCCTTCTATGGCTGCATTTTCATCACTATCGGAACCATGTACCGCATTTTCGGCTATAGAGGTAGCGAACAATTTTCGTATGGTGCCTTCTGCAGCATCCGCAGGGTTTGTTGCCCCGATCAGGGCGCGAAAATCCTCAACGGCATTATCCTTTTCCAGAATGGCCGACACAATAGGCCCCCTGGTCATAAAATCTACCAATTCCCCAAAAAAAGGACGCTCCTTATGTATTGCGTAAAACGCTTGGGCATCCCTTCTGCTCAATTGCGTATATTTCATTGCCACGATCTTGAATCCGGCCGAAGTTATCTTGTCCAAAATTCCACCGATATGTCCATTCTCAACGGCATCGGGTTTGATCATGGTAAATGTTCTATTTGTGCTCATTACTCTAAAATTTTGCGCAAAAATACGTTTTATTCCAAAACTTCCAATATTTGGGGAATATCTTATTGTTGTGATGTGCTTTATCGATAATAACGTCCATTATAAAGTGTACTGTACCCCCCCCCGAGGCAGCACCCCTAAATCATTTTTTTCTACACTTAGTCCTTCCTGTACATGATAAAAATCGTCTTAATATGGTTTCTCGGAAAAATCCATTTTACCCCTCCCGATCTATCGGGATCCGCCCGAACGAACCGTTCGGTATGGGCGCTCAGACTTTGAACCTGAAACCTTAAACTTTAAAC
>CBFGWQ010000323.1:0-2588 GCA_965652575.1 uncultured Arenibacter sp.
GGTATCAAGATTTGTTATGGCTCATTTCATATTTCAAATATAAGGCCTTGATATTGTGCTGTTAAATTAATTTTGGCATTTGGACAACAATTTTTTCAGCAAGGTCTATTTCTTATCTGAAGAAGTGCCTTGTACTACTGCACATTAAAAATTTTGCCTAAAATAAGAAAACTCCAGGTTCTTTTTATTTGTATAACAATAATGTCCCATAGTAATGCTTCAGAGGGTCCTGGTCATTCCCTCTTCAGTACTTTTTGGAAATTCAATATTTAAACGGTAAATAGTTTACTGCTCCTATTGAGGGCCAATAATAATAAACCTGCACTTGCAGTTGTTTAGCGGAACAGCTATTTTAGTCCTATCAAAAAATAGCATCATAAAGACCGGTCGTTCCAACTTATTTTGCAACCCATCTAAGTAGGACTTCCCTTAAGCACGTATGTCCAAATGAACTCCAATGTACTACAAACGCCCATTGTATATTTAAAAGGTGTTGGCCCCAACCGTGCAGGGGCCTTACAATCGGAGCTTGGAATACATACCTATCAGGATTTAATGAACCTTTTTCCCTATCGCTATATTGATAAGACCCAATATTATAAAATTGGCCAGTTGCAGCGAACCGGTTCAGAAGTCCAAATTATTGGGAAGATCATCAACATAAAAACGATTGAACAAAAAAAGGGAAAACGATTGGTAGCCAAATTTTTGGATGATACCGGAGAAATGGAGCTGGTCTGGTTTCGCGGCCAAAAATGGATAAGGGAAAACCTCAGGTTGAACGTTCCATATGTAATATTCGGAAAGGTCAATTGGTTCAATGGGGCCTTTTCAATGCCCCACCCAGAAATGGAATTGTGGGAAGACCATGAAAAGGGGCTAAAAATTTATATGCAGCCCGTTTATCCCTCCACCGAAAAACTGACCAACAAAGGCATAACCAATAAGGTGATCAACAAACTCGTCCAGCAATTATTTTTGGAGACCAAAGGACGGTTCAAAGAGACCCTATCCCCTGGCCTGATAGCAGAATTGCGATTGATCCCCAAAGGGGAAGCACTTTTTAATATCCACTTTCCAAAGAATCAGGAACTGTTGGCGAAGGCACAATTTCGGCTAAAATTTGAAGAATTATTTTATATACAACTTCAGCTGATTTCAAAAAACCTTTTGCACAAGCAAAAAATAAAAGGGTATAATTTTGATAAAGTGGGGACGCTTTTCAAAACTTTTTATGAGCAGCATTTGCCATTTAAATTGACCAATGCCCAAAAAAGGGTAATCAAGGAGATTAGGGCAGATTTGGGCAGCAATGCGCAAATGAACAGATTATTGCAAGGGGATGTAGGTTCCGGTAAAACCATTGTGGCCTTAATGACAATGCTGTTGGCCATAGACAATGGCTACCAGGCCTGTCTGATGGCACCCACGGAAATTCTGGCGAACCAACATTATATGGACATAAAAACGCTTCTTGGGGATATTGGGGTTACCATTGCCCTGCTTACCGGTTCCGTAAAAAAATCGGCTCGCGGACTGATCCATGAACAGTTGGAAAATGGTAGGCTCAATATTTTAGTCGGTACCCATGCCCTGCTGGAGGATAAGGTAGCCTATCAAAATTTAGGCTTGGCCATTGTGGACGAACAGCATAGGTTTGGTGTGGCACAGCGTGCCAAATTATGGCACAAGAACGATATTCCTCCCCATATTTTGGTCATGACCGCTACCCCTATCCCCAGAACTTTGGCAATGAGTCTATATGGGGATTTGGATATTTCTACCATAGATGAACTCCCTCCGGGAAGAAAACCCATAAAAACGGTCCATAGGTACGATTCCAACCGCTTGAAAGTATTTCAATTTATAAGGGAAGAGATCAGAAAAGGAAGACAGGTATATGTAGTATATCCATTGATCCAGGAATCCGAAGCTTTGGACTATAAGGACCTGATGGATGGTTACGAGAGTATTGCCAGGGATTTTCCACTACCGGATTATCAAATTTCCATTGTACACGGTAAAATGAAGCCTGCGGACAAGGACTATGAAATGGAACGGTTTGTTAAAGGGGAAACCCATATCATGGTGGCCACGACCGTAATCGAGGTTGGCGTAAATGTTCCCAACGCCTCTGTAATGATCATTGAAAGTGCAGAGCGTTTCGGATTGTCGCAATTGCACCAACTGAGGGGCAGGGTCGGTCGTGGGGCCGATCAAAGCTTTTGTATTTTAATGACCGGACACAAGCTGTCCCCGGATTCAAAAACAAGATTGGAGACCATGGTAGGCACCAATGACGGATTTCAAATTGCCGAGGTGGATCTAAAACTGCGTGGTCCCGGAGATTTAATGGGCACCCAACAAAGTGGGGTCCTCAATTTAAAAATAGCGGATATCATAAAGGACAACGACATTCTTAAAACGGCCAGGTACCACGCCCTCAAAATTTTAAGGGAGGATATTAATTTGCAAAATCACCCTGTTATCCTCCATACCTACACCCAATTGGTGAAGTACAAAAATATATGGAACTATATTAGTTGAGGGTGGCCAACAGTATGGGGCAATGGAACAATGTAGCAATT
>CBFGWQ010000324.1:0-2587 GCA_965652575.1 uncultured Arenibacter sp.
GACACTAGGCCGATTTTTTGAATTGTTTCTTTTCTTTGGGAACGGTGAAATAGAAGGTGGAACCTTCATTTACTTCACTCTTGACCCATAAGGTACCACCGTTTTTTATGACCATTTCACTGCAAAGGGATAGGCCCAGCCCAGTTCCCTTTTCATTATTGGTACCATAGGTGGTAATATTGGAGTTTTTTGATAATATTTGTTCCTGAACGTACTCGTCCATACCAATCCCGTTATCCTTTACAAATACCTCCAAATAATCCGGTCTGTCCACATACCCAATGGTAATATGTCCGTGGTTGGGAGTGAATTTCAGGGCATTGCTCAAAAGATTTCTAATTACAATATCCATTTGGTTCCCATCGGCCCAGATTATGGCCTTATTGACTATTAAATTGTCCATTGTAATCATTTTGGAAAATGCCAATTCACTGAGCAAATTAATATTGTTTTCTATAAGGGCGTTCAGATCAACATTGGTAGGGTTGGTAGTTGCTTCCCTCATTTGTGACTGGCCCCAGCTAAGCAGGTTGTTCAAGGTAAAGGAAATACTATTTACATCGTTCTTTAATTTGGGAATAAACCCCTTGAATTCCGATTCCTTGATATCACCACTGTTCAACAATTTTAAAAGTCCCTCCAAGGCACCGATAGGACCGCGCAGATCATGTGCAATAATGGAAAAAAGTTTGTTTTTGGTATTATTGCTTTCCCACAACTCGGCCTCCCTTTGTTCCAGATCCTGCTTTTGGGTTTTTAATTCCTTGTTCAACTTTTTTAAGATTCTTTGCCCCCTAACTACCAAAAAGGCTATTGCGCCCATAATTATAACTATTATTATGGCCACATAAATGTAGAGACGCTGTTTGGCCAAGGCCTTTTCATTTTTCAGTACCAATGCTTCCTGTTGGTTCTTATGGCTGATCTCTGTTTTCAACATCGTCATACTCATTTTGTTCTCGTCCCTGGAAAGGGTATCCGATATTTGCCTGAAAATTTCATGGTATTTAAGTGCCTCGGCGTAATTCTCTTGATTTTTATATAGTTTGTAGAGGGTATTGGAACATTTTTTGATGCCCTCCATGGACTTTATCGAAGTGGATATTTCATACGCCATCATGGCATAATTATGGGAAATACTGTCCTTTTTCAGGCCTAGGTTGGCTTCGGCCATCCCGTTGTACAGATCTATGATCCCTCTATCGTCCTGAAGATTTTCATGTTGTTCCGCACTTTTATCGTACCAAAATAATGCTCTGGTATATTGTTGTTGTTTTAGGTAGACCTTACCCTTTACCTCATAGGCAAAGGCCAGCCAATCCCACTCTTCTGCCTGTTCAAAAATTTTGATACTACGGTTTATTTTAAACAGGGCATTTTGGTAATCCCCTGTTTCGGCATAAATGGAAGCCACATTGCTCATTGTCTGGGCAGAGTTTACATCATCTTCAATTTTAGCGTTTATTTTTTCCACCTTATTATAAAAATCCAGGGCCTGGTCATAATCCTTTTGGGCAGCATATAAATCGGCTACATTTTCATATAGGATAGACTCCATTATTTTGTTGCCATGGGACTGTGCCAGTTTAATATTTTCCAAATAACCGATCAAGGCTTTTGAATAATTGCCGCTATAGACGTTTTCATTGGCCAATTCATTGCCTATCCTTAAGGACAAATCATAATTATTGTCCTTTTTGGCATTGACCAAAGCCATTTCATAATTCTCTATGGCAATGGAATGTTCCCCTTTATCGGAATAATAAGTTCCTAGATGGTATAAAGCCTCACTTGTACCTTTGTTAAAATTAATCGTACTACTGAATTTATGGGCTTCCCTTGAAAGTAACAGGAGACTATCGGGATTCAGGAATCTAAGCTTGGCACCAAGATCCATTAATAACCCAATGTATATGGTATCCTTTTCGACCCGTTTGTTATTGCTTCTCAAAGTCAATATTTTTTCCCTCAATTCCCCAATGGAGGTTTCCTGTGCGGAATTGACCCCAAAGAAGAATAGGAAAATCCAGAACACGGTAAATTTTGGTTTAATTTTCCATGAGCCTATATTTAGTACTTTAAAAGACATTTATCTTTGTTTATCTATACTGTGGATAAAAATATCTTTCCTTTAAAAAATAGACCAATTTATGTTGTGAAAGTGGTTTTTTTGTGTGTTTCGTCAACTGAAAAGAGTATTTGGTCGATAAACAGTATAGAAAATTACCGTATAATTCGCAATATGAACCTTTTATGGGATGATGTAAAATAAGTGAAATTTATTTTGTGCTATAGAACTAAAAATTTATCTTTGCCACCGCTTACAAATGGTGGTTGTAGCTCAGCTGGTTAGAGCGCTGGATTGTGGTTCCAGAGGTCGCCGGTTCGAACCCGGTCTTCCACCCAAGAAGCACGACCCTGTCCGATATGACAGGGTTTTTTTTGTTACATAAATTTGATTTGGGGAAATCTAAAACATGGATGATAGATGCTGGATATTAGAATTGAAATGCTAGATGCTAGAATTGTGTACTAGTGTTAAGTTAACCATGAAATGACTTCTCGACTGCGCTCGAAGTAACGATAG
>CBFGWQ010000325.1:0-2539 GCA_965652575.1 uncultured Arenibacter sp.
AAATATCCATTCCGGGTTATCCTTATCCCTACTTTTGGAAGCGCACTTAAAGCCGTTTTTTTCATAGAAAGCCCTTAAGCCCTCCTCCTCTACGGTCAGCCAATACGATTGGTGGGGAAATTGCTCCTTTAAAGCAGAAAGCCATTTTGAACCCAGGGATCGGCCACGATATCTGGGGTCCACAAATAAAAAACCAATATAATGAAATTTGGCAGCCACGTATTTTTGCCACTCCCCTATTTCAAAATCCGTCATATTTGGAGGGGCCGTCCTAAAGACAATTCCGCCTGCAATAATATCCATAGCATCCTTTAATACATAAATACTTGCCTTATCCTTGTAATCGTCCCATACGGATTCAATTACATCCTGCCAATCGCCGGGAAGAATTTTAAAAAAATTACGTCGCTCAGCACCTAAATTTATAAGTTCCATATATAGATTTGTATATGTGCTACCGTTGGCAGTGCCCTATAACAGTCCCCAGGACCATAAGCGGTCAAAATCATCGGACCACCTATCGCCAATGTCGGTTCTGTAATACACATTATTGATAATAATATTACTTATCCTGTTCTGCATCATTTTTTGGGCATCTTTCATAGTGAGTCCGGTTCCGGTGACCAAAAGGGCAATCCCCGTATTTCCGGTAATGAGCCATTCCTCATTGATTTTTTTAAGGTGCATGGGGTGTACCCCATCTTTCATATCCTTTTTGAAAACGATGACCGAATCTTTGGAGAACAGTTCAAAGGTTTTTTTATCCTCGAAGGGAAAAGGGGGTACTACCATATAGGCCCCGACCTGAAATCCTTTTCTAACATTGATCCTAAAATTTACACCGGAGGCCAGCTTATAGAACATATTCCCCAATGGCTCCAAAATACCGGCACGTTGTATGAATATCTGTGGATATCCAAATCTGGAAGTAAACTCCAAGGGATAGATTCCGTTACCGTTTACAATACAATTAATATCCAATTGACCAATAAATCCGCCTTTTGACAAAGAACTTTCAAACTTTTTTAAGGTGGCCTCAAAAATTGGGGAATCCTTGGTCCAGAACATACTGGATCCCATCTCCCCGGTAGAAACGCCCAATTCTTTTGGGAAAAGTTTCTTATGCTCAAAAGTAATATTTATGGGATATATAAACTCCTTCCCGTTAAAATAGGCAGAAGCCGATACCTCCACCCCTTTTACCTTGCGCTGCAATTGAAAATTGCCAAAATCGTTTCCCCAAGATTTCTCATAGGCCTTTAAAACCCGGATTACATCCAGGCCTTCATCATCACTGCCCACAAAAAGCAATTGCTTATATTCCTGGGTTTCCCCGGAGGGCTTTATTACGTAGGCATTGGGGTTGGCCTTGACATAATCAATGGCATCCTGAAAATTGAAAAATTCTTTGGAAGGCAATATTTTTATACCATGTTTCTTTAATTCCGCCTGGCCAAAATTACGATCCAATTCCAAAAGATCGGAATATTCCGTACCACCGACCACCAATTTGCCTTGAGCCCTTAATTCCGAACATATTTTGCCATAACCGGTATAGTCAAAAATAAGGACATCGGCCCAATCGATATAGTTTTTCCAATTTTTGGCCTTTTGCACAAAACCGTAGCCTATTTCCCGTGAAGGCTTATCCTCAATATACATTTTAACGGCGTGGCCTTCGTTTAAAATAGCTACTGCCATATCCAATGTTTCTCCCCATCGGGATACGATCAGGAAATTTCGTTTAATTTCTATCTGACTTTTTAATTTCTCTTTTTTCAATGTAACGGGATATATTAGTTTTTTGTTCAACCTCACCCAGAACTGCCCGAAAAGGCAGTTCTGACCTCTCCAAAGGAGAGGTAAACCCGTCCATACCGTCACGGGCGGATCGGATACCCTGTCTGACGAACAGGCAGACCCGAGGCAGCACCTTGGGAAAATTATTTGGATTAATATTATGGAACATAAAGTAACATTAATAAATATAAAATAGGCTGAAAATCGGCCATTTCGATTCTACAACAAAACCTCTTTAATAAATATTCTATAATGTTATCCGGTGTCCAATATTCAGGACCGTATGGCATAGCAATGTTATGCCCGAATTGGAGAGTAGGTTTCAAGATACCAAGCTAGTGCCCAATAGTGAATAATTTTGAGACAAATATATGTGAAAATTAAATAGCTAATTCAAATAAGGGGCAGAAAATTATAATCCCCCAGGGCCAAAATCCAAATTCCCAATACTTGGATACCGGAAACCAGATGCTAGATGTTGGAATTGATATATGGGATACTAGAATTGAGACGTTAGACCTATATAAACCTTGAACTTTGAACAAAAAATGCCGTCCAGGTTCCAGGTTCCAGACCGTAGATTCCCAATACCCACTACTCAGATGCTAGATTCTAGATATTAGAATTGAGATGCTAGATGTTAGAATTCAGTATTCACTTCCACATTTTCCGATTTCTCCCGATATCTATCGGGATCCGCTCAATCTCCGACCACATCATACGGTGACTAAGCGGAGCC
>CBFGWQ010000326.1:0-2518 GCA_965652575.1 uncultured Arenibacter sp.
AATGAATCGGAACAATTAATAAAAAATGCCTTGGGAAAGTTTTGGACAATCGACCCTTTTGTGCGATGGGATTGATGATGACTTTGGATCAGGGATTTGGAGAGGAAATGGCAATTTTGCTTTGGCCAGGAAGATGGAAGAATAATTAGATCTTTGGTCTTACCCGATTTTTCCGAATAAACAAGACTCACTATCAAAAAACACAATCATTGGTCATGATCCGGTACTACCGGCCATAATATCTTAAAAACTGTATTTGGCAAGTATCCCTATTAGGACACTGTATCTTTTAATACTATGTTTCTTAAAAAAATGAGCCAATTATTTAATTTAACGTGAGTTTCGATCTATGTTTAATTGTTAATGGGTTATTTATGATAATTTTGCCCGCTACCATTGACGTTCATTGTAATGCTCTAATATTCAATATGTTACAATTACACCGGTTACGATTATGTTGCAATTTGGCAGATTATAATCTAATTTACGTCATTATTGCCGCTTGAAAAATAAAATTTCTTGGGTCTCGAGGGGACAGTAGCAATTTTTTAATTTACAATAAATCAATGTCTTGCAATTATTTTTATATCAAACCCACGTTAATTTATAGATACTTGGTCAAAAAACGGAAGAATTCTTTTTTAAGATCCGCATAGATCCGTTCCTGGGTCTCCATTTTGTTTCTAAATTCCATGTGATTTTTTACCATGGCGGTATCCAGGACATCCTTTCCCATAAGATCATGTCCTGCTATTCGGGTTTCATGTATTTCAATGGCTTCCAACATATCTTCTATTACTCCTCCGTGCAGGATAAATTCGTTTTGAAAATGTTCCAATTGTTTCAATACGTCTTTTTTGGTCCATCTGGTAACCAGTTCACTGAGCCTATTATTGAAAAACACTAATTCATCCTTCCAAAAAAGGAGTTCGCGTTTCCAAAGTTGGTGTTCAAAATGTAAGTCCGAATTGAATATGATTTCTTTTTGCATGATGTTTTCGTTTTAAATAAGACAGAATGCGGTATAATCAAAATTATTTAGACCATACGGTTCCTAAAATGATAAATATCATTTGAATAGGATTTCTTATGCCCTTTCTTTGGGATGAAAAATATAGGGAAAAACCTGAAAATGGATGTTGTATTGATATGGAGTTTTCCAGGTTACATTAGTCTCCCTTTTACGGTTCCCAATATCTGGTCAGCATTTAAATGAGAGATAAGGAACGATGGATCTTGAGTTGGGCAAGAAAAAAACGGGCCTAGCCATAGCTAGATAAGGATTTTTGAACCGCAGGAGCGGTTCAAGGGATACCGGCCATTTGTATAATGTAAATTTAAAGTCGTGAAGAAAAATATGGGTAATTTGGACCGAATCCTGCGGTTTGTGGTCGCTGCAGCTTTGATAGCGCTTTATTATAACGGTACAATCTCGGGGACCTTGGGTATTGTGCTGGTTGTTTTGGCCATAATTTTTTTCCTTACCAGTTTTATGGGCTTTTGTCCGTTGTACCTTCCATTGGGAATAAAAACATGTAGGGCAAAAAAAGGTTAGGCCTCGGTTCTGCCATTAGGGAAAATTGGATGTTTGCCAAAACTGATCCAAATCTATGATATAAAAATTATAGGTTATGGGATAGCATGTAGGCCTGTTTCGCAATTTCCAACTCCTCATTGGTGGGTATTACCATAATTTTGACTTTGGAGCTGTCGCTGTTTATTGTTCTTGATTCCGAGGATTTCACTTCGTTTTTGGAATCATCCAATTCAATGCCCAAATACTCCATATCCTTGCATACAAGCTTTCTGAGCGTACCGGAATTTTCTCCGATACCCGCGGTAAAAACCAGGGCATCCAGACCGTTCATGGCAGCGATATAGGCTCCGATATATTTTTTTATGCGGTAGGCGTTCATTTCCAAGGCCAGCAAACATTCAGGATTCCCAGCAGCGATCCGGCTCTCAATATCCCTCATGTCATTGAGGCCGGTAATTCCCAACATTCCACTTTTTTTGGTGAGCAGTATATTTACGTCATCCAGCTTATACCCTAGGCTATTTACCAAATAGAATATCAGGGCATGGTCTATATCCCCACTTCTAGTCCCCATAATAAGTCCGTTGGATGGGGTAAAGCCCATGGAATGATCAACACTTTTCCCATTTTTGACAGCTGTTATACTGCAGCCATGCCCTAAGTGTATGGTAATTATCTTGGATTTTTTGGTCTGCATATGGGAAATTGCCTTTTCGGACACATATTTGTGGCTGGTTCCGTGAAACCCATAGGCCTGGATACCGGATTTTGTATATAATTCGTTCGGCAAGGCGTATTTTTTTGCCTTTATGGGCATGGTATGGTGAAAAGCGGTATCAAATACTGCAATTTGTTTGGCATGGGGAAAGATTTGCTCGGCCAATATAATTCCTTCCAAGTTATGTGGATTGTGCAACGGGGCCAGTTTTGAGAGCTCCTTTATTTTATTCTTTACTTCCCTTGTGACCATGGTTGTTTTGG
>CBFGWQ010000327.1:0-2488 GCA_965652575.1 uncultured Arenibacter sp.
CTCAAACTTTTTACCGGATTAACAATGGCAGCCCTAATGGTATGGAAACTTACCGTAACCAATGCCACTATTGCAACTGCAACGGCCACTCCAATAAATGTGAGCGGATTTATGGTGATCCTGTGTTCATAATTCCCGATCCAGGTTTGCATGGCATACCAGGCCAAGGGCAATGCAATTAATAGACCCAGCAGTACCAATTTTAAAAAATGTATGGATATCATTCCAACAATACTATTTACCGATGCACCCATTACTTTCCGTATCCCTATTTCCTTGGTCCTTAATTCTATCATCATTAATGAAATGGCAAAAAGGCCCAGACAGGAAAGAAAGATGGCAATGGCCGATGCGATACCGAAAACGGTCGTCATGATAATTTCGCCTTCGTACCAGGCCTGCAGGTTTTCATCTAAAAACGAAGCTTTAAATTGGGCATTGTCCGTGAGCTTTTCCCAGAGGGATGAAATTTGCTCCATTATCAGCTGGGGATTGTCCGACCGGACTTTGAGAAAGATATAATTGATGGGTTCCGAAGCCGATAGGTGTATGGCTATGGGATAAGACTTTTCAGAAGGCGAATACGCATTAAAATCGGGGATTACCCCAATGATGCGATTGCCCAATCCGGTTTCTTCCCCACCAAAATATTTACCAATGGGATCCGTTTCGCCCATAGCCTTTACAAAACTCTCGGTAACCACAAAGGCATTTATGGTATCGGTAGCAAAGGTAGGGTCAAAATCCCTTCCTTCCAAAATGGGTATCTGTAAGGTTTTCAAAAAATCATAATCGGCCAGGAGCCAATCGGCCGTAACCTGATTTTGATTATAATCAAAGCCTACTTTAGACCTAACCGTTACCCTATCCAGGCCCCTTCCCAAATTGCCCCCTGTTCCTGTTATGGATACAATATTGGGCTCATTGGCCAGTTCGTTCCGCATACGCGCCAAAATTTTTCTGCCATCTTGCTGGAAACCTACGGGGATGCTTATTACCTGCTCCTTTTCAAAACCAATGGGTACCTCCCTTAAAAAATCCAATTGTTGACCGGCTATCCAACTTATACAGATCAATAGACTGGAAATGGCAAACTGGCTCACCAATAGGCTATTGCGAAGTGCTCCCGGCTTCTTTGCGGATACCTTCCCCTTTAAAACCCCGACCAGGTTAAAATTGGCCATCTTTAAGGCGGGGTATCCCCCGGCAATAAGGGTAACCAATAAAAACACGCCTGCCATAATAGCCATAAAAGTAGGTTGGAACAGGGCAGAAATATCCAATCCGCCACCGAATTGGGCATTAAAGGCAGGTATCAATTGGGAAGCGATTCCCAGACCCAAAATAAATCCAACAAGATAAAGCAGAAAGGCCTCGCCCCATAACTGCGTAAAAAGTTGCCCCTTATAGGCCCCAAGTGTTTTCCGTACTCCCAGCTCACGACTCCTTTTAAAGGAACTCGCCATATTTAGGTTTACAAAATTAAAACAGGCGATCAAGAGAATAAAGGCCCCAAGGGACATTAGGGCGTATACCAATACCTTTGGTGCGCTCCTTTCCCCCGAAAAATGAACATCGTCAATATTGGTAAGGTCGATCCGCAATAACTCGGACGTTTCCCTTATATCCGGACGACCGGCCTTGAGCTGTGCCAATTGATCGGCATAGTATTTTTCTACAAAAAGATCCATTTTCTTGGCCACTTTTTTCGGGTCGTTATTTTTGTCGAGTTTAACAAAAACGCCGGATCCGTTGGAACCCCAATCATTTTGAAGTGTTCCGTAATCGGGAAGCGATTGTATTCTGGCAACGGCATCAAAACGGATACTGGAATTCTTTGGACAATCTTTGATCACAGCGGTAACCGTATAAAATGCCATATCCCTCCCCCTTCCTATTTTTAGTTCCTTTCCTATGGGATCCGTATCCCCAAAAATAGACTTGGCTGTGCTTTCACTTAAGGCGATGTCCTGAATACCGGAAAGTGCCGAACCGGCATTCCCTTTTATGACCGGAAAATTGAACACTTCAAAAAAACCGGGATCTGTCCTGATGATTTCCCGTTCCAAGTTTTTTTCCTGATAAACAACATTTTCCGGCATTCCCATATGTACCACTATTGCGGTCTCCACCTCTGGAATATCGGCCATTAAAGCGTTAGCGGAAGGCAGTGGCATTTGGGAACTCATTTCAGGTCCTTGTGCACTATTTATAAAACGGGAGGTTTTATAAAGCTGGGCCCTATCCTTATGGAACGAATCGAAACTCAGGTGAAAATAAGCCGTTAAAAATAAGAGGATGCAAATGGAAAAGGCTATGGCCAAACCAAAAACATGGATTGCGGAATGTAATTTATTTCTCTGAATATTTCTCCAGGCGATTTTAAGATAGTTTTTAAACATGGTTATCGTTTTTTTGACCTCCCCCTAGCCCCCTCCTTGGGAGGGGGAATGGTTTGTCCATTATTTTTCAATTCTATTACTACCCT
>CBFGWQ010000328.1:0-2486 GCA_965652575.1 uncultured Arenibacter sp.
CAACCCTGGAAAACCCAAGAATTGATCCGCAAACATACCTCTACTATAAATTACAGAAATCATCCTTTGGGAATCAACGGAAACGATGATTGCGGACAGATGTCGGCCTGGTACATATTTGGAGTAATGGGATTTTACCCAGTTACTCCGGCAAATGAAACATTTGCCATTGGTGCCCCGCAATTCCCGGAATTTACCCTAAGGTTGCTCAAAGATGGTACTCCAAAATCATTTAAAATAATTGCCAACAACCTTTCCGAAGACAATATGTATATTCAATCGCTAAAGCTGGACGGAAAGGTATTGGAAGAACCCTTTATTACCTATACCCAAATTATGAACGGCAAGGTCCTCGAATTTGAAATGGGAAGCAGTCCCAATTACACTGCCTTCAAAGATAATTAAAAAGGAAGCTGAGTTGGTCTAAGTTTTCTGTTATTCAAAAAACATAAAGAGGATGGTTTTTAAATGTAATAACTATCCTCTTTATGTTTTACAAACTATTCTTTTATTCTCCGGATATATGCCTTAACCAAGCCATTATTTCCTGCGTATGGATTTGATAATCGCTAATTTCCGGCGGAATTCCTTTTTGCCCTTTCAAGGATAAACAGAGTTCCTGCACTTCCTCCAAAGAACTAAAAGCACCACTCTTGACCAGTTTTTCGGCTAAAAATGAAGCTATCAGAGCCATTTCCGAAGGATTGAATTCCGGGTGGTATTGTACCCCAAAAAATGATCCATTTTTAAAATCGAAGGTCATGGCCTGTACCTTGGAATGTACATTACTAGCCAAAACAATGGCAGTTTCAGGTGTTTTTACCACCTCGTCATAATGGATACAGAGAGCCGTATAAGGTGCTTTTCTATCTTTAAAAAACGGACTTTCCTTTCCGGAAGCAGTTAATTCTATGGGCTTGGATATTCCAAACTCCAATCCATTGTCGCTTAACGCTACCTCTCCGCCGGCCACTACCGTGGCCACCTGCATGCCCCAACAACTGCCGTAGAACGGTACACCACTTTCAAAGACCTCATGTGCAAAATTCAATTGTCTATGGACATCCGGAATATCATCGAGCACGCTAAGGGAGCTTCCCGTCCATAATACACCATCATATTGTTTTAATTGGGCCACTGTGGGCAATCCGCCTACTCCATCTGCCGGAAAGGCAAAATCGGTCCCTGCCTCTGGGACCAAGCCCTTTAACATTTCCCGAAACGTAAGATGATAGGGTTTGATCCCAAAGGCTCCACGCTGCTGACGTGTTTGTTGGTTATTCCCTTCTACAATTAATAGTTTCACGTTTACAGTGCATTTATATCCCCGGATACGGCAGCTCTAAAAAGCTGCTCCAGATCCGCTGCGTTCACAGGTTTTGCGTTGGAAGGAGTGGAAGGGTCCTTATAGGCCATTTCCCCAATTTCCTGGGCATTATCCGTATCGATATCTATTTCTTTAAGTGTATGGGGAATATTTAATTCTTTTCGGAGTTCTATGATATAATCGATAATAGCATCGGCACCTTCATTTTTCAGACCTAATACCTTACTTAAATGTACCATTCTTTCCTCTATTGCCGATCTGTTCTGTTGTAGTGCATAGGGCAATATTATAGCATTTAGCAGTCCATGCTGCTTATTGTATATGGCCCCCAATTGATGGGCCACGGAATGTACGGAGCCCAATCCCTTTTGAAAGGCCGTAGCGCCCATGGATGCAGCTACCAGCATTTGTCCCCTTGCTTCCAAGTTTTTTCCGTCCTTGACTGCTATTGGTAAGTACTTGGCAATAATCCGGATCGCCTCGATGGCAATACCATCGGCCATAGGATGATATCCCGGTGCACAATAGGCCTCAACGGCATGCACCATGGCATCCACCCCGGTCCAGGCCGTAATATGTGGCGGTAGGCCCAAAGTAAGTTCAGGGTCCGATATCACAATTGCCGGTAACATTTTTGGGTGAAAAATAATTTTCTTGGTATGCAATTTTTCATCCAATATTACTGAAGCCCTTCCCACCTCCGAGCCGGTACCGGCCGTGGTAGGGATAGCGATTATAGGGGCAATTCCGGCAGGATCGGCATAACTCCAATTGTCCCCTACATCTTCAAAATCCCATAAAGACCTTGTTTGTCCGGACATAAATGCAATGGTCTTGGCCGCATCAATGGCAGATCCGCCACCAAAGGCAATAACCCCATCATGTTTGTTCTTTATATAATGGGCCACCCCATCCACCACATTCTTTTCTGTCGGATTTCCCTGTACATCACTATATACCGTAAAATTAAGACCTTCTTTTTTTAGAATGTTTATGGTACTTTCAACTATATCCAGTTTTATCAAACCTTCATCGGTGACAAATAGCGGGTTACTGATTCCCAATTTTTTGCACGCCTGTGCTATTTCGTTTATTCTACCATTTCCAAACCAGATGGTGGTAGGATAATTCCAATTTGTATTTGCTAATTGCATTAATT
>CBFGWQ010000329.1:0-2467 GCA_965652575.1 uncultured Arenibacter sp.
CATTCAACCAACACCCCTAAGGTCCCCTCAAGGGGACAATACTTCTTAAGAACCAACATCATCAAAACTCGGACTATCCAATGTTTACCTGGATTTCGGCTCTGCTCGTATCCGGATACGGACGGATTTACCTCTCCTTTGGAGAGGTCGGAACTGACTTTTTAGACAGTCCCGATAGCTATCGGGACGGGTGAGGTAAATACAAATTAACAAAAGTTTAAAGGTCATTATCTTTTTTATAAACCCAACTTGCTTTTTCTTTATCCCATCTTGGGATAAAGGCAGCAGCTAAGTCTATTTCTTTGAAGTGATTTAACCTAAAGAATTTCCCGACCCCGATAGCTATCGGGGTGCCTCGGGGATAGCCGGTTTCATGAATTTTTTTATTTTTTGGCCAATTCGCAAAAGTTAAAATCACTTATTGAAGTGGTTTAAACTTTTTGGATTATAGCGAAAATTAGCAATTTTGTACCCAGTTGAAGGCTTTTTTAAGTTGCATAGCAGGGCTACGGAAGGAAAAAAAGATAAAAACTGGGTGCAAAAGGGCAATTTTTTAGCCAATTTTTAAAGTTTAAACCACTTCATTTAGGAAAAATAGGATATTTGATGCTTAATTTCTCTAATTTTAAATAAAAAAAATGCAAAATAGAATTCTTTTCCTGCTTTTCTTTCTATGTGCCGCCATCTCATATTCACAGGACGATGACCGCCAATATTTAAGGGGACAGGTACTGTATAGAAATGTGAACGTTCCCAATGAGAATGTTATTAATGTAACTACGGAAAGGGCTACGATTACCAATGAGAAGGGCGAGTTCGGGATTATGGTGAAGGCAGGGGACCAATTGGTGTTTACGGCCATAAATTACCAGTTGATGGTGGTGGATATTACCGATGAAATTATGGAAAGGAACAGGTTGGTAGTGGAGGTAACCGAAAAGGTGACCGAATTGGACGAGGTAGTGGTAAGCCCGGAAAATCAGGAAAAATTTCTTCAGGCCCAAAACAAGGAATTACTGGATAGGGAATACGATTATGAAACGGACCGCTTAACGGCGGTGGAAAATATAGCCCTGTCCAAGGCGGACAGGGGGATGAAGGACGGACTTAATTTTGTGAACATATTTAAGGCCCTGATGCTGGCCACCAAAGGGGATAATACCGAGGTGGAGCGCGAACCCCTTAAGGTAAGTGAGGTGTTGCGGCAGGTATATGATGATGAGTTTTTTGTGCTGGACCTGAAACTGCCCCAGGATAAAATAGATGATTTTTTACTGTATTGCGATACCCAATTGCCCGAAAGGTCATTGTTGCAAAAACGCAATGAATTTCAGCTCATCGATTTCCTGGTTACCCACAGCAAGACCTACCTGGAGCAAATGGAAGAGGGGAAAAAGTGAACAGTTTTCAGTTGGCAGTAACAGTAGGCAGGAAAAAAGTTTCAGGTTTAATGTTCAAAGTTATAAAGTTTAAAGTTGAATGTGCAAATGTCTAACGTCTCAATTCTAACATCTAGCATCTAACATCTAACGTCTAATATCTAGCATCTAATATCTAATATCTAACATCTAATATCTAACATCTAGTATCTCACTTCTCATATCTAGTATCTAATAAACAAAACCTAGTGCGTAATATCCCCATACATTTGGTTTTTATTTTCCTCGGTGTATTTGCCCAGGCGCTAATGGCGCAGGATCTTTCCAAGACCTTGGAAGGAAAGGTGTATAGTGAGGATGGGGATGTGGCGGCCACCCACGTACTCAATACCACTACAAAAAAAGCGGCCATTACCGATATCAACGGATTTTTTTCCATTGTTGTTAGCCTAAACGATACCCTGGTCTTTTCTGCCGTACAATATAAGCGCAAAGAAATTGTGGTCCATGCCGGTATCCTGGAGAGTACATTTTTATCCGTTCCCTTGGAAGAATCCAATATTGCTTTGGACGAGGTGATCGTTATGCCCTATAACCTAACGGGGGAACTGGGCAGGGATATGGAAAATATGGATGTGGGACCGGTAATTTCCGCTACCAGTTTGGGGCTTCCCAATGCCCATGTTAAGCCCTTGATGCAGAGTGAACGATTGCTAAGGGAAGCGTCTATGGGTCCCTTTTCTATAGGTATGCTTACCAGTATTCCGTTCAATCCGATGATCAATGCCATAACCGGGCGTACCAAAATGTTGAAAAAACGGGTGGCACGTGATATTAAATACAACAAATCCCAACAATTGCGCACCCAGTTTGCCGATAGCCTGTTTGTGCAGCAACTTAAAGTTCCCCCGGAAAAAATAGACGATTTCCTGTACTTCTGCGAGGTGGATGCCAATTTCAACACTATAGTGGATAGCCGGGACCTGTTCGCTATTTGGGAATTCATTAAACAAAAAAGTGTTGTTTACAGGAAGAACAATGGGCTGGAGTGAGGATTTTTGCAGTGAACAGTGAACAGTTGGCAGGGA
>CBFGWQ010000330.1:0-2466 GCA_965652575.1 uncultured Arenibacter sp.
AAAAAATAAGGAATGCTTCGTTGGATCGTATTTATTATCATTTTTATAACGCTGGGAATTTATTCTCTGCAAGCCATAAAGGCAGCTACCCGCTACCCATGGGTATATTATGCGTATATGGCATTATCACTTTTTGTTTTAGGAAATTTTATCTATCAGTTTACCATGGGCGATGCCCCCGGTAGGGTGTTGAGCGTACCAAAAAGTTATGCTTTTGGCCTTTTGCTGGCAATGCTTTCCTTTATGCTCATCACCATTGTATTTTTATTTTCCGAGGATATTTTCAGATTTCTTTCTGCGGGCTATCACAAAATATTCGGGGGAACCAAAGAATTTAGCCTTCCCCAGCGAAGACGTTTTTTAAGTGCCCTGGCAATGGGTATTGCCGCTTTGCCATTCTCGGCGTTATTGTACGGCATGGTAAAGGGGAAGTACAATTTTAAAGTGCTTAAATACAATTTGGAATTTGATGATCTGCCCGATAGCTTCGATGGGTATCAAATAACCCAAATATCGGATGTGCACAGTGGTAGTTTTGATAATAGGGAGAAAATTGAATACGCAATAAATTTGATAAATAAACAAAAGAGCGATGTGTTGCTTTTTACAGGGGACATGGTAAACAATATGGCAGAGGAAATGTTGCCGTGGAAAGACCTTTTTTCGACCTTAAGTGCAAAAGATGGTAAGTTTTCCGTTTTGGGGAACCATGATTATGGAGATTATGTAAGCTGGGAAACCGAAGAGGCCAAGGGCAATAACCTGACCGATCTAAAAAATATCCAAAAGGAAATGGGTTTTGACCTTCTGCTGAACGATAGCCGGTATTTGCGGAAAGGGGAGGATAGGATTGCTTTGATCGGTGTTGAAAATTGGGGCAGGGGAGGCTTTAAGAAGGCCGGCGACCTTAAAAAGGCGGTTTCCAATATCAAGAAGGATGATTTTAAAATTCTAATGAGCCATGACCCGTCCCATTGGGAAGACCAGGTGTTGAAAGATGATTACCACTATCACCTCACCTTAAGCGGGCATACACATGGGATGCAATTTGGAATAGAGATTCCGGGATGGATCAAATGGAGCCCGGCCAAATGGAGGTATAAATATTGGGCGGGGGTGTACGAAGAAATGGGGCAGATGATCAATGTAAACCGTGGCTTTGGATTTTTGGGATATCCGGGAAGGGTGGGTATATGGCCCGAAATTACTGTAATCATTTTAAAAAAGAAATAGCGATGTTGCGTTGGTCTATCATTATTATAGTTTATGCCGTTCTGGCTTATTATACCTTTGAGCTTATAAAGGTGGCGACCAAATCCAATTGGATAGCCTATATATTCCTGGGGGTATCCATATTGATCATGGGAAATTTTGTATTCCATTTTCTTAATGGCCCTAGGGTGGGAGTTCTTTTCAGTGATCCCAATAATATAGCCAAAGCCTATTCCGTTGGTTTTTTTGTTGCATTGATGGTGTTTCAGGGTGTTGCCTTTTCCTTTATTTTTATGGATGATGTCCTTAGGTTTATAAGTGTCTCTTATCAGCGGTATCTAGGTACCTCCACGGAGTTTTCCTTGTCTTCCAGAAGGCGATTTTTAAGTGTATTGGGGCTTGGTTTGGCAAGTATTCCCTTTTCGGTCCTGCTCTACGGTATGTACCGGGGAAAATATAATTATAAGGTCTTGCGGTACGAGCTCGAATTTGACGACCTGCCCGATAGTTTCGATGGCTATCGGATTACCCAAATATCGGACATTCATTGTGGAAGCTTTGATAATAGGGATAGGATACGATACGGGGTAGATCTTATTAACCAACAAAGGAGCGATGTGATCATATTTACCGGGGATATGGTGAACAATACCGCGGACGAACTGATTCCTTGGAAATCCATTTTTTCCGAATTGGAGGCCCCGGACGGTAAATATTCCGTGTTGGGCAATCATGATTATGGGGATTATATTCAATGGGAATCGAAAAGACTGAAATCTGAGAACTTGGATACCCTGTTGCGGTATCAAAAGGAAATGGGATTTGAACCCTTGCTGAACGAGAGCAGATATCTTAATAGGGGGGCAGATAGGATAGCATTGGTGGGCGTGGAGAATTGGGGCCGGGGATTTAAGCAGGTTGGTGACCTTGAAAAGGCATCCGTCCATATCGATAGGGACGATTTTAAGATACTGATGAGTCACGACCCTACCCATTGGGAAGATCGGGTCCTAAAAAGTGATACCCGTTACCAGCTCACGCTTAGCGGACATACCCATGGGATGCAGATGGGCATTGAAATTCCCGGCTGGGTGAAATGGAGTCCTATTAAAAGGAGGTATAAGCATTGGGCCGGAATCTATGGGGAGCCGGGAGAATGGATAAACGTAAACCGTGGATTTGGTTACTTTGCGTTTCCTGGAAGAGTGGGTATATGGCCCGAAATTACTGTAATCACTTTAAAAAAGAGGTCGT
>CBFGWQ010000331.1:0-2420 GCA_965652575.1 uncultured Arenibacter sp.
GATATAGTGGAAAATCAGGAAGGGTATGAATTGTTGCCTTCCAACGTTGGGCTTTCGGATGCCTCCATTGCTTCAACTACGGCGAGATATAACGAATTGGCCCTGGAGCGAAAACGGTTGTTGGAGAGTTCCAATGAAAAAAACCCCATAATCGTTAATTTGGATCAACAATTGGCCGGGCTTAAACGCAGTATGCAATCCAGTTTAAATAGTGTAACCAATAATTTGGCATTGCAGGTGAACAGTTTGAGCAGCCAGTTGTCCAAAATCAATTCCAGGATATATTCCGCACCCAAAAATGAAAGGGCATTACGGGACATTACCAGACAACAACAGACTACCGAACAATTGTACCTCTACCTGTTGCAGAAACGTGAGGAATCGCAAATTACCTTTGCTTCGGCCACTCCCAAATCCAAGATTATCGATAATGCCTTTTTAGCGAGCAATACACCTGTTTCCCCAAAGAAAAGTATTATATTATTGGCACATTTAATTTTGGGATTATTGGTACCTTTTTCAGTAATCTATGGAAAAGACCTTTTGGACAATAAGGTCCACAATAAAATTGGCTTGGAAAAATTGGTGCAGGATGTTCCGGTTTTGGCGGAATTGCCAAAATTGTCCAAAAAGGAAAATAAGCTGATTTTAAAGGATGATCGTTCCGTAATGGCGGAATCCCTTCGTATTTTGCGGACCAATCTGGATTATTTGATTAAAGCGAAGCCTAGCGCAGGAAAAAGAAATGTAATCTTTATTACCTCAAGTGTTTCCGGGGAAGGCAAAACATTCCTTTCTTCCAATCTGGCAATGATCTTGGCCAACACCAATAAGAAAGTACTTCTGATAGGGGCGGATATCAGAAATCCCAAGCTGTACAATTTTTTTAACAATAAAAATATTGATGAACTTGGCAAGCGCAATACAAAAAGGGATATAGGGCTAACGGAGTTCCTTTATGACGATAGTTTATCGCCTAAGGACCTGGTGCATTCCATGCTGGTACATAACAATACAATTGATGTGGTGTATTCGGGTAAAATTCCTCCCAATCCAGCAGAGCTTTTGATGAGCAATCGTATCAAAGGTCTGTTCGAAGAGTTTTCAAATAGTTATGATTATGTTATTGTGGATACTGCACCATTAATGGTAGTTACCGACACTTTATTGATCAGCCAATATGCCGACCACATAATTTATGTAACCAGGGCCGGGTCTACCGAAAAGGCGGTCCTTGAATATCCCCTAAAATTAAAGGAGGAAGGAAAATTAAAGGGACTTTCGTTTGTCGTCAACGATGTTAAGGACAGCAATTTGGGCTATGGCGGTAAATATGGCTACGGTTACGGAAAGTCCGTTAAACAATGGTGGAAATTCTAGATCAATAAAACTCGTTTATCGTTTTTTCGATAATCGGTACAAGTTGTTCCAAAACCTTTGGGGCAACTTGTATTTCTTTGATACCATTTAATTGTTGTAAGTTGTGAACGTCAGAGGCCAAAAAATCCACAACGCCATTATTCAGGAGTTTATGTGCTTTTTTCTGAACTTCCTTGCCATAAAATTCACCCAAGGACAAGAGGTTCATCTGAAACAAAATACCATTGTTCTTATATTTTTGAAATTTGGAGGAATTTAGATGTAGGAAGGAATATCTTTCCGGATGGGCCAAGATGGGGAAGTAACGATGGGCGGCAATATTAAGGATTGCCTCATCAAAATTTATCGAAGGCTGTAGGTAGGACATTTCTATCAATAAATAGTTGTTTCTCAACGGCACCACTTTTTCCTGTTCAAGAAGGTGATCAAAATTGGCATCTATCATATGTTCCGCTGCTACATCCAGTACAATATCTTTCATGCTTTCACTTAAAAGTCTGTTTTGTACTTTTCCAAGGGCAGTATGGATAGAGTCGGAATCATTGGGGTAATAATTATGCATGATATGGGGCGTGGCAATGAATTTCTTTACCCCAATATCCGAGAACCCTTTTATCAGTTCCATGGAATCTTCCACAGTTTTGGCACCATCATCAATTCCCGGTAGAATGTGGTTATGGATGTCTATAAAATTCTCAAGGGAGTCTACAACGAATTTTTTCTTTTGAAAAAAGTAAAACATGAATGCTAATTTCCGGCAAAGGTAGGATATTATTAATTATCTAGTATTGAGTAGTGAGTAATGAGAAGTTAGAGTCTGGAACCTGGAAACTGGACAGTGGCTTTTGTTCAAAGTTTCAAGTTCAAAGTTGAAAATTTGTATTGAGTAAATAGTATTGCGTATTGGGATTAATTGGTCTTCAGTAGGCAGTAGCAGTATGCAGGGAAAAAGTTGAATGTTCAAAGTTATAAAGTTGAAGGTTCAAAATCTAACGTCTTAATTCTAGTATCTCATTCTAACATCTAGCATCCAATATGTG
>CBFGWQ010000332.1:0-2399 GCA_965652575.1 uncultured Arenibacter sp.
AAATTTTTTATTCCCAAAAACTAAACTAAGGACCGGGAGACAAGTAGGCAGTGGACAGTGTAACCATTGTTCATTGTCCATTATTTATGGCTCTTGGCTTATAACTTATGGCCTATGGCGAATGACTTTTTTATCTTTGCTAAAAAGGTTACATTTATCCAATGCAACCTTAATAAGTCTACCAAAATGAATCTTAGACACCCTTATTGCCTGTTCATTATCTTCCTATTTGTACTTTCCCCCACCTTAAGGGCACAGGAAGCCTATACGGCTCCCAGGTTGTCCGATCCGGATTCCTGGTCCATGATATTGGTCCCGGATACCCAGACCTACGTGAAGTTCGAAAGGAACCAGGGTACCTTGGAAACCATGACCGCCTGGATCAGTGAAAATATCGATGCCCTCAATATAAAAATGGTGCTGTGTACGGGCGATTTGGTAGAACAGAACGAACTATTGGTCCCGGACAAAATAAATGGAAATATGCCCAGTAGGGACCAATGGAGGGCCGTTTCCCATGCTTTTGAGCGACTGGACGGAAAGGTACCCTATATTTTGGCGGCAGGTAATCACGATTTTGGTTATAAAAGTGTAGAAAACCGAAAATCCAATTACAGCCGGTATTTTCCCGTACATAGAAACCTATTGAACGCAAAGGCATTAAGGGCAGCTGGGAAGAATATAGATGGCCTGCCCTCTGTGGAGAATGCCACCTATGAACTGGTATCTCCCCAGCAAAGAAAATTTTTATTCCTAAACCTGGAATTCGCGCCCCGTGACACTATTTTACAATGGGCCAACAATGAGATTTCCAAAGAAATGTATAAAGATCATACTGTGGTAATGCTTACCCATTCCTACCTAAATGCCCAGAACAAGCACATGGAAAAAGAAAACTATCCCATAGAGGACGCCAATTATGGCAAGGCCCTATGGGAAAAAGTAGTGGCCCCTTCCAAAAACGTCCAATTGGTCTTTTCGGGCCATATTGGCTCCCCCGATAATTTTAGGGCGCATACCGCCTTTAAAACGGATAGGAACGCTGCCGGAAAAAAGGTAAATCAGATTACTTTTAATGCCCAGGCCATGGGGGGCGGTTGGCATGGCAATGGGGGAGACGGGTGGCTACGGATCATGGAATTTTTGCCTGATGGAAAGACCGTGATCACCACTACCTTTTCACCTTATTTTGCCATATCCCCATCAACACAAAAAATGGCCTATCAGCGGGACGATTACAACAATTTTAGTTTTCAATTGGATTGATACTACCATACTACAAGGACCGATTACACGGTTTTTGGGATAGATTCCTAAAAATCAAGGTTAAAATCGACCTAAAATTGACACTCATGTAAGACATTTCTTAATAATATATACTGTAAGTCGAAAATTGCCGTTTTTTTTAACATAATAATATCTAAGCACTTATTTTAGCCGCGTTAAATATGTTTTAAACCCCAGAAACAATGAAAACATTTAAGTATTTAGTTGTAAGCTTTGTATTTATCGGGATCGCTGCATGTAGCAATGATGCCATGAACAACCTGAACGATGAAAGTCTGACCCCTGAGCAGATTAAATCCCAAATGCAGATCAATTCCGTTTCGGACGGACTGGACGAATTGGTTACGGAATTGTTGATCAATGACAAGGCGGGAAAATCCGGCAAGACCGATACCGAATGTGCCACGCTGGCATTTGCAGAAGAAAGTATTACGGTAGCCTACGATCAATGTAATATTCAAGGGAATACCGTAAGTGGCACTATGGTACTGACAGGAAACAATGGTAGTACCGATGGCAGCAAGGGAAGTTTTGCGGTCACTTTTACCGACTTCACCTACAACGACTATTTGTTGAACGGCACCAAGACCTTGTCTTTCGATTTTTCCGATCCCAACAGTCCAACCTTTACCATAGTTACCGATGCTACTTTTGAGGATGCCAATGGGGATGGGGACATTGTAATCTGGAAGGGAAATAGGGTACTCAGCTGGCATTTGGATCAGATCAATGCCGAGGGGGCCGATGTTGACTGTACGGGAAATTGGGACATTACCGTAGATGGTATTACCTATCAATTTACGGTAACAGAGCCATTATCCGCCAACTTTGGTTGTGCCTATATTACTTCCGGGGTCATACAGTTGGAGGCGGATGGTAAGATGGCTTCCCTGGATTTTGGCAATGGTAGTTGCGATCAGACGGGTACCGTTACCTATCCCAATGGGGAATCTGAAGAGATTAGCTGGTAAATACAATACATTATAAGGAATATTTTGAAGCCCCGATGAAATTCATCGGGGTTTCTTTTTGTGCTCTATTGGAATTGCTGTTCATAAAGGTAAATAAGTCATAATGGAGATGTCATGGCCGTAAAAAATTATTGAGACCTT
>CBFGWQ010000333.1:0-2395 GCA_965652575.1 uncultured Arenibacter sp.
CCTCCCCAGCCCCAGTTGTTCCATCCGTAGCCATAGCCAAAACGGTTCCATCTCCAGGGGTTGTAAAATCCTCCGTAGAGGCCACCATAAAAGCCGCCATATCCCCATGTGAAGGGATCGCCTCCCCAGCCCCAATTATCGTAAATATTGATATTCACATTGGTGGCATTGTCCCCCCATGATCCGTATCCATTATAGTCGTTGTTGTTGGCGTTATAACTTAGATCTTGGTTATAGTTAAGGCTGTCGGTTTCCATATCGCTATAATAACCATCAATATCAGTGAATACCTCACTATCCAAAATTTCTCCGTAATCATCGGCCTTTTGGCCAAAATAATCACCATAGGCATTTGGTTTTGGGGCGGGCTGTTGTGTTCTTGGCCGCTGTTCGGTTACCCGGACCTGTTCTGTATTACTGGAGTAGATGCCATCATTGTCGTAATACGAGGCTTGCTGATAGGACCCGCAAGATATCAATAGGGCAATAAGGAGTACAACAGTTGCTGCTATATGTATTCTTCGGTGGGGTAGAGAATGTATCATCGCTGTAAATTTAATTGTTGAACATTGTAAAAATAGTTAGTTTTGCCGAACTATTTCATATAAATATAAAGTCGCAAGTTTTGTGCCAAACTTACTGGTATGGGTAAAAATTTAACGAAAAGAGCAGAGGATTATTCCAAATGGTATAATGAACTTGTTGTAAAAGCGGATTTGGCCGAAAATTCGGGGGTTAGGGGTTGTATGGTCATTAAACCTTATGGTTATGCCATATGGGAAAAGATGCAGGCCCAATTGGATATGATGTTCAAGGAAACCGGACATGAGAATGCCTATTTTCCATTGTTCATACCCAAGTCCTACCTGAGCAAAGAGGCCAGTCATGTGGAAGGTTTTGCCAAGGAATGTGCCGTAGTGACCCATTACAGGTTAAAAAATGCCGAGGACGGCAGTGGTATTATTGTGGATCCGGATGCCAGACTGGAGGAGGAACTTATTGTTAGGCCAACATCTGAAACGATTATATGGGATACGTATAGAAGGTGGATTCAATCTTATCGGGATTTACCGCTGCTTATCAATCAATGGGCCAATGTGGTGCGTTGGGAAATGCGGACCCGACTTTTCTTGAGAACGGCGGAATTTTTATGGCAGGAGGGGCATACTGCCCATGCTACGGAAAAGGAAGCCATTGCCGAAGCGGAACAGATGATGAACGTATATGCCGAATTTGTGGAAGACTTTATGGCGGTACCGGTCATAAAAGGAACCAAAACGGCCAGTGAACGTTTTGCCGGTGCCTTGGAGACATACTGTATAGAGGCCTTAATGCAGGACGGTAAGGCCTTACAGGCCGGAACATCCCATTTTTTGGGACAAAATTTCGCCAAGGCGTTTGATGTGAAGTTTGCCAACAAAGAAGGGGTTCAGGAGCATGTATGGGCAACTTCATGGGGAGTTTCTACACGTTTGATGGGGGCATTGATCATGACCCATAGTGATGATAACGGCCTGGTATTGCCCCCTAAATTGGCCCCGATACAAGTGGTCATCGTACCTATTTACAAAGGGGAAGACCAATTGGACGCTATTTCGGGAAGAGTGGTCCCTCTGGTAAAGGAATTACGATCTAAGGGAATCTCTGTAAAATATGATGACAGGGATACCCAGAAACCGGGATTTAAGTTCAATGAGTACGAGCTGAAAGGGGTGCCCGTTCGTTTGGCGATAGGGCAGAGGGATATGGATAATGGGACCTATGAAGTAGCGCGAAGGGATACTTTTGAAAAGGAGACCGTAAAAGGTGATGAGGTAGTGTCCAAAATTGAGTTTTTGTTGGAAGATATTCAGGCCAACATTCATAATAAGGCCCTGGAATATAGAAAAACACATATCACCGAGGTGAATTCCTATGAGGAATTTAAGGAGGTTTTGGAAAATAAGGGAGGATTCCTATCGGCGCATTGGGACGGTACTGCGGAAACCGAAGAATTGGTGAAAGAGCAGACAAAAGCGACCATTCGCTGTATTCCCATAGATGCCAAAGAAGAGGCCGGAGCCTGTATGGTAACGGGAAAACCTTCCTCCAAAAGAGTGCTTTTTGCCAAGGCATATTAAAAGATTTTAAAAAAAATAATTTAGGTCTTGCGATAGTTAAAAATAATTGTATTTTTGCATCCGCAATTATGCAATTTAATGGTCCGTTCGTCTAGGGGTTAGGACGCCAGGTTTTCATCCTGGTAACAGGGGTTCGATTCCCCTACGGACTACTGAGGTTATTTTGAAATTTTAGGGTACCGATAGCATCTTATAAAATGGTGTCCGTACCTGAAACTATAAAATGGTCCGTTCGTCTAGGGGTTAGGACGCCAGGTTTTCATCCTGGTAACAGG
>CBFGWQ010000334.1:0-2392 GCA_965652575.1 uncultured Arenibacter sp.
AAATGGATCAAAAATAGAATCTATTGAACCATTCCCTTATGGTGTTCGGGCCTACCTTTATTACAGTTGAATTATTAACCCGTCTGCCGTTTATTGCAGACCATAAATACTAGAATATTATGAACAGTGATCAATTGGAAGGAAAATGGAAACAGGTAAAAGGGAAGTTCAAGCAAAAATACGGCGACCTTACCAACAATGACCTAACGTATTCGGAAGGTAAGTTTGATGAATTCTTGGGAATATTACAAGAAAAGACCGGTAAGAAAAAAGAGCAATTAAAAGAGGAGATCAACAATCTGTAGCCTCCCGCCCACAAGTGTATATCCCATTACAGCAACCCCTACCATTGTATGGGGTTGTTTTTTATTAGTATAGACGGAATTTATTACTAAAACCTATCCTAGCGTATTCTAGTTCCCCTGTGAATATTCCTTTTTGTACATCCGCACGGTAATTAGGAAGAGGCTAATGAGAATAGGGCCAAATATGAGGCCTATAAACCCAAAGATAGGGACACCTACAATTACGCCTATCAGTGTAATCAGGGGATGCACATTGTCCAATTTCTTAAGAACAAAAAGCCTAAATAGGTTATCCGTTGCCCCTACAACGATTAGACCATAGAGCAAAATTCCCCATGCCTGAAAAGTATTGCCCTCGGAGAGCGATAATATAAAGACCGGAACTACTCCCAATAAGGAGCCTATAAAAGGAATCATTGAGCCTATGGTAACTATAACTGCCCAGAAAAAGGGGGCCTGAACACCAAATATTAAAAACCCTATCAACGAAATAAACCCTTGGGCCAAGGCCACCAAAGGAATTCCCAAGGCATTGGAACGTACCATTGCCCTAACTTCGCCACCTATTATTTTTAAATTTTCCTTGCTTATAGGAATATAATCGAATAAAGATTCGCGCAATTGTCTTCGATTGGTGAGCATATAAAAAAGCATGAAATACATGATGGCAACGGCAATAAAAATATTGACGGTCCCCCCGGCGAAGCCCTGAAGATTTTTGGAAAGCCATGTAGACACCCCACTGGCATCAATTTGGGAGGTAAAATCATATCCAAATTTGTTTTCCAAAGTGGTCAGTTGGGATTCCACGGCAGAAATTACTTTTTCAGAATTATTTATGGCGTTTTCTACTTTATTCCCCAGCATAAGGACAATTCCCGAAACAGGCAATAAAATACAAATAAATGACCCTATAAGTAAAACAACGGCGGCCAAATTTGGAGGCCACCCTTTACTTACAAGTTTGGCCATGGGTGCCCGCAAAAGCACATAAATGGTTATGGCTCCCAAAATACCAGAAAAATAAGGAAGTATCGCCTGAAAAATTAGTCCGCCCAACATAATAATGAGTAACAGACTAAATATTTGTCGGATAATTTTAGGGTTGATCTGTGTCATAGGACCAGGCCAGAATCAAGTTGATCCGGCAGAGTATTAAATGGGTTTATCTTTTATATATTCGTTATCCATCAACTAAATAAGTTCTATACCACCTAGATCCGAAAGATTAATTTATGATTTATGATTTCCGATTCCATAAAAATAGGAGCCTATAAATAAAAAATTTCTTTTACATTTTACTTCGCCCGTTCCGATAGCTATCGGGACGGGTGAAAAGGCTGTACCGACCCTGCCTACCGGCAAAGGCAAGCTCTCCCAAGGAGAGGTAAAACAGGCCCGTACGAACGGCACGGGAGGACCCGACCTGAGGGCAGGAGAATCTTTGGATAGGCCTGCCCAGTATTGATTTCCATACCAATGAAGTTACACCTCCCGCCATATTCTGCCGGTGTTTCCCACTCCATTGCCCCTGAAAAATATTATAGCGGTTTTCGGCCAGAGATAATATTGTACAGCACGGCAATAATGGCAATTACCAAAAGAATATGGATCAGGCTACTGGTACCCATACCGGCAACTATACCAAAAAAACCCAAGACCCAGATAATGATACAAATTACTGCGATCAACCAAAGTATACTTCTCATAATTTAAGGTTAAGACATTAATATTTATGTTTGTTATTATTGAACTCAAGATAGTTCATTATTACACTGACTTTAGCCCTGTAAAAGGAACCTATTAAAGTTACTCTTTTATTTTAACCGACTCTAATTCAATAGCTAAATTTATTAATGCAATCGACCTCTAATAAAAAATTTCTTTAAAATTTTTATTTTACCTCACCCAGAACTGCTGAAAAAGCAGTCCCGACCTCTCCCAAAGAGAGGTAAACCCGCCAGCCGTTCTGACAGGCCCAACCCAAGATCCGGAGAATCCTTGGATTCAAAAATGCTGAGGCAGGAGTTACTTTAGATAAGTAAAACTTTAAATGTACTCATTTGTATGAAAATCATTGCTCCAGG
>CBFGWQ010000335.1:0-2378 GCA_965652575.1 uncultured Arenibacter sp.
TCTCAATTCTAATATCTAATTACTCATATCCCAATACCCATATCTAATAAACAAAATATGAATTACAACGTAGACGAAAAAGGATATTACGGAGAATTTGGGGGAGCTTTTATTCCCGAAATGCTCTATCCCAATGTTGAAAACCTTAGACGGCAATATCTGAAAATAATGGCGGAGCCTTCCTTTAAAAAGGAATTCGATCAATTATTGAAAGATTATGTAGGTAGGCCTTCGCCCCTTTATTTTGCCAAACGATTATCGGAAAAATACAACGCCAAGGTATATTTAAAGCGTGAAGACCTTAACCACACCGGGGCCCATAAGGTAAACAACACCATTGGGCAGATCTTAATGGCCAAACGCCTGGGCAAGACCAGGATCATTGCGGAAACCGGGGCCGGTCAGCATGGCGTAGCCACTGCAACGGTATGTGCCCTTATGGGAATGGAATGTATTGTCTATATGGGGGAAATAGATATTGCCAGACAGGCTCCCAATGTTGCCCGCATGAAAATGCTCGGAGCAGAGGTAAGGCCGGCACTGTCCGGAAGCAGGACATTAAAAGATGCTACCAACGAGGCCATAAGGGATTGGATCAACAATCCTGTGGATACCCATTATATAATCGGTTCTGCCATAGGGCCCCATCCCTATCCGGACATGGTTACCCGGTTCCAGTCCGTAATTTCCGAGGAAATAAAATGGCAATTGAAGGAAAAGGAAGGCAGGGAAAATCCGGATTACGTGGTAGCCTGTATAGGTGGTGGCAGCAATGCAGCCGGCACCTTTTATCATTTCCTGCACGAAAAGGAAGTAGGCATCATAGCGGTGGAAGCGGCAGGACTGGGCGTAGATAGCGGTGAAAGTGCCGCAACATCGGTTCTTGGAAAAATGGGGATCATCCACGGTTGCAAAACCTTATTGATGCAGACCACTGATGGACAGATTACAGAACCCTATTCCATTTCCGCCGGACTGGATTATCCGGGAGTCGGACCAATGCACGCCCACCTATACAAAACGGGCAGGGCAGAATTTATTGCGGTAACGGATGATGAAGCCATGCAGGCCGGGATGGTGCTATCCAAATTGGAGGGAATAATCCCGGCCATTGAGTCCTCACACGCATTTGCCATTCTAGAAACCAAAAAATTCCGGCCAGAGGATGTGGTCGTCTTTAATCTTTCGGGACGGGGCGATAAGGATCTGGATACCTATATAAAATATTTTAAGTTATAAATACAGTACGGAGTAGTCAGTATTGAGTATTGAGAAACCCTATTAATAAGACTCTATACTGATATTGACAGCAATACTCGGTACTATCTACTCAGTACTATAATTATGAACAGAATTCATCAAAAATTAAAGGAAGATAAAAAATTATTGTCCATTTACTTTACCGCGGGCTACCCATCTTTGAACGACACGGTAAAGATTATCCAAGATCTTGAAAATAACGGTGTGGACATGATAGAGATAGGCTTGCCCTTTAGCGATCCTTTGGCAGATGGCCCTACCATACAGGCCAGTTCTACCCAAGCACTAAAGAATGGCATGACCACCTCGCTGTTGTTTCAGCAGTTAAAAAATATTCGCGAGTCAGTTTCCATACCTTTGATCCTGATGGGATATTTCAATCCCGTTCTACAATACGGTGTGGAGGAATTTTGCAAAAAATGTCAGGAAATAGGAATAGACGGACTTATTCTGCCCGATCTGCCATTGGACGTCTACCAAGAAGACTATGCCGCCATATTTAAAAAATATGGCCTTGTGAATATTTTCCTGATAACCCCCCAGACCAGTGATGCCCGTATCCATGAAATTGATGGGGCCTCCGATGGATTTATATACATGGTAAGTTCCGCCAGTGTTACCGGTTCCCAGGATGGTTTTGGGAACAATCAGGAAACCTACTTTGAGCGCATTGCGGATATGAAATTGAAAAATCCGCAGGTGGTCGGTTTTGGGATAAGCAATTCCGAAACCTTTCAACAGGCCACCAAACAGGCAAAAGGGGCCATTATCGGTTCCGCCTTTATTAAATTTCTCTCACAGAATAGTGTGGGGAAAATTGGGGATTTTGTGAAGGGGATTCGAAAATAAACAAGATCGATGGAGGTAATCAATAACTGGAAAATAATCTTGCTTTTGTGCCTGACCCTTGGCCTGGCACCTTATTTTCCGGAGCCGCATATCCTGGGCAAGATAAAATGGATATTGGGCGGTGCCATCGGTATGAAACCCATGGACTGGTTTGATGTGGTGTTACATGGATTTCCCTTTCTTTTATTGATCAGGTTACTGATTGTGAAAGTAATTAAAAAATAGGTCGATGAACATTTTTGGATTCCTGCCTGCGCAGGAATGACATT
>CBFGWQ010000336.1:0-2349 GCA_965652575.1 uncultured Arenibacter sp.
AAATAGTTTGAAAAAGATATTATTGCCTACAGATTTTTCTTCCAATGCTTGGAATGCGATCATATATGCAATTTCCCTTTATAAGCATGAAGAGTGCGAGTTTTATATTTTAAATACCTATACGCCTACCATTGCCCATAGTAGGTTTATGGCTACAGCTGCCGGTGGCAAAGCTTGTGAGGATGTGGTAAGGCATAATTCCGAAAAAGGTCTGGACCAACTTTTGGCAAAGATCCGGGATAAGTACCATAACCCCAAGCATACCTTTATCGCTATTTCTTCATTTAGTCTATTGGTTGATGAAATAAAGAACATTATAGAGACCCATCAAATTGGTTTGGTGGTTACGGGAACAAAAGGAGCATCCGGATTGGAGGAAGTGTTTATGGGGAGCAATACCGTAAGAATTATAAAATGTATTAAGAACTGTCCTGTATTGGCCATTCCCCAACATTTTAAGTTTAAGACCCCTTCCGAGATAGCTTTTGCAACAGACTTCAATAGGTTTTACACCACTTCAGAATTGAGGCCCTTATTGGAAATGGCAAAATCCTTTAAGGCGACTATTAGGATAGTTCATGTACAATATAGGATTAAGGCACTGACAGAAGTGCAGCAATTCAACCTTAATATGTTGAGGAAATACTTAGGTGAGGTAGCGCATTATATACATACGGTATCCGAATTGAATTCGGTTTCACAGACCCTGGAGGTTTTTGCGAACGAATTGGACATCCACTTGTTGGCCATGCTCAATTATCAGCATAGTTATATGGAAAAAATGACGCGTGAACCCGTAATTAAACGATTGGCCTTTCATACCCAAATCCCCTTATTGGTAATACCGGAATTGGGGATGGGAACCCCACCGAACAGCAAAATGGAAAAGGAAATATCCGTAGCTAATTAAATTCGTCCCTTAACGGATAATCCTCATAGAAATCCTTAAAGGTCCTGTCTGTGGTATACTTGTCCCTAAGCACTCTGAAAACCATGGATATGAGCATTATTTGCCCAATAACGGTAATGTAAAAAATCCAGTTGAATGGAAAGTCCATAACCGCCATTATGGTCAGGGAAAGAAGGACCAAGGTGGTGGCCGCTACCCATAATATGGCTGTATTTTTCATCTGTTCAAATTTATTGTTTTTTAATGGTTGGATGGAATTATTCACATCGCCGATTATCGTTCTTTATAGGTGTTCATGAATCTTCGATTTCGTCATTGAACATATCGTCCCGATAATTATCGGGAGGTATCAAGATTTGTTATGGCTCATTTCATCTTTTTTTATTTCAAGTTATTGAAAATCATTATTTTTTTATGTTAAACGACTGCTAAATGTGTACAGGGTTATTTTTGGTATTTGGATGAAAAATAATAAGTTGGATGTGGTCATGGCAACATAGCCTTAGGTGGTACGAATTGATTTAAGGGATTAAAACATGGGCCTTTATCGATTTAAAATATATTTTTGATATTTTAGAGGATTATGGATGAAATGAAGGCTTTGGAGAATAGACGGACGTATACCGAGCAGCCTAAAATACTTGTGGCAACGGATTGTATTGTTTTTGGTTTTGACGAGGGGATCTTAAAACTTCTGGTCTTTAGGAGAAGAATAGACCCATTTAAGGGCGAATGGTCCCTGATCGGCAGTTTTGTGGATGCAGAAGAGAGTGTTTCCGATGCTGCGCGCCGGGTACTGCTCCAATTTACCGGCTTGGAAAATATATTCCTGGAAGAATTAAAGGTGTATAGTGATGTGGAAAGGGATCCCGGGGCAAGATGCATTTCCATTGCCCAGTATGCCCTGATAAGGATCAACGATTACGATAGGGAACAGGTGGAACTGCATGGGGCCAAGTGGTTTGCTTTGGACGATATCCCGGATCTGGTGCTGGACCATAATATAATGATTACGGATGCCTTGGAGCGTTTAAGGCAGAAAACCACCCACAAACCTATTGGATTTGAACTTCTTCCTGAAAAATTTACCATTCCAAAGCTTCAGTCTTTATATGAGGCCATTCACCGGACCCAATTGGATGACCGCAATTTTAGAAAGAAATTATTATCCTTCAATTTGTTGATCAAATTGAACGAGAAGGATAAATCCACCTCAAAAAAAGGTGCTTTTTTATATAAGTTCGATTTTGAAAAGTATAAAAAATGGGAAGAATCAGGATTTAATTTTGAACTTTAACAGGCCCTGATAGGGTGCTAAAAAGGATTGTTCAAATAAGCCTGTCCAAATACTGAAAATCTAAAAACCTTTACTATCTTTGCCCGGTTGTGTTGTGTCTCAATGCAAATTGGGGCAAGGTTGTATTTGTCGATTTGTCCGG
>CBFGWQ010000337.1:0-2340 GCA_965652575.1 uncultured Arenibacter sp.
TATCATGGGTAAATCGGGTTCGGGGAAGTCTACCTTGCTTTATATTCTGTCTACCATGGATACGGATTATACAGGGGAGCTATACCTAAATAATAAATTGATTACCGGACAGAAACATCAAGAGCTTTCCAGGATCCGAAATAAACACATAGGATTCGTATTCCAGTTTCATTATTTATTGTCCGAATTCAGTGTACTTGAAAATGTGATGCTACCTGCCAAGAAATTGGCAGAAAAGTCCCTGGCGGAAATAGAACATGATGCCATGGAAAAGTTAAGAATGTTGGGTATAGAAAAATTGGCAATGCAACGGGCCTCCCGCATTTCCGGTGGGGAAAAACAGCGGGTAGCCATTGCCAGGGCATTGATCAACAATCCTTCCATACTTATGGGGGATGAACCCACCGGAAATCTGGACAGCCAAAACTCGGAAAATGTCTTCGGTATTTTTAAACGGCTAAAAGAGGAGGAAGGACTCTCCCTATTGATCGTGACCCATGATGAGGATTTTGCAAAACGTACCGATCGCATCATCCAAATGGAGGACGGACGAATTTTGAATTAAAATTTTATGGGATAATACGCTTCGTAGACCGGTAGCCCTACATAAAATCCTTGGGCTGTGGATGCTTCCATGGGGCACGATAATCCCTTTGTAGGAGTGCCGTAGCCTCGGCATCATTCACCACCACGATATTTTTGGGATCATAAATTAAAGGTCTTCCCGTGGCCATGGCCATATTGGCCAAAATACAACTGGCGGTGGATACATGTCCTTCCCGGATATCGGCAACCGGTAGGGTGTTATTATTAATGGCCGCCAGGAAATCCAACATATGCAACCGGGTAGCAGGGGCGGCATTGAGTTCTATATCTTTTTCGGTAAGGTCCTCCGGATATTTTTCTTTTTCATAAATAACATCCAAATGTATTTTTTTTCCATCCCCATGGGGTACAAAATCCGCTCTCATGGTACTGCCGGATAAAGTACCTTTTTCCCCATAGAGTTTAAACGACCAGGGGTAATCCGGGTCTGCAGGGGTTCCCCAACTTCTATGTTGCCACACACAGTTGAGTTCTTCATATTCAAAGATGGCGGTCTGGGTATCGGCAATGTTGGATTTCCCGTCTTTTTGCACATAGATTCCACCGGTAGAACTTATTCTTTTTGGCCAATCCAGTTCCAGCATCCACCTAACGGTATCCAACATGTGCACGCACATATCGCCCATTATGCCATTGCCGTACTCCATAAAGGTACGCCACCAACGCCTATGCGGAATGCCATCATAAGGACGTAGGGGCGCGGGACCCGTCCACATTTCATAATCCAAAAAATCGGGAACCTTTTCTATGGGAGGATTGCCATTGGCCCGCATATGGTAATAGCAACACATCTCCACATGGGAAACCTTGCCCAATAGACCTGCATCCACTATGTTTTTTTTAGCATCTATAAGATGTGGGGTACTTTTACGCTGGGTACCTACCTGAACTACCCTGTTGTATTTTCTGGCGGCAGCTACCATGGCTTCCCCCTCAATTACATCAACGCTTATCGGTTTTTGTACATAAACATGGGCCCCGGATTTCAGGGCCTCTATGGTCTGTAGGGCATGCCAGTGGTCCGGGGTACCAATAAGCACAATGTCCAAATCCCTTTCAGCGAGCATTTTTCTGTAATCCCTATATGTTCTCGGAGTTTTGCCGGAAGATTGTCTCTGACCGATCAGGTTGGCCGCTTCTTTAAGTAAATTGCTGTCCACATCACAGATAGAGACAACATCCACTTTGGTGACCTGCATCAGCCTAAAAAGATCGCTTTTTCCATACCAGCCCGTACCAATAAGTCCAACCCGGAGCGGTTTGTCCCTATATATTAGTTCCATACCATAGGATCCAAAGGAGGAAAGTGCCAGGGATGCCGCAGCCCCCTTTAAAAAGTGTCTTCTATTGATGTTGAAAATTTTAGTTTCCATGGTTGGTTTATTTATTTAACGGGTGTAATGGTCTTAAAAAATACGAAATATCTTCAATCCTGAAATATAAATCCATATAAAATTTTGTCGGGAAGCTTATGATGCCTTAAATATTAAGTTTTCGTTGAACTTTTATTTGTATCATGTAGTCTTCCAACATTTCGACTTGAATTTGCAATATGTTCAATATTTCTTGTTGTCGGCAATAAGGGGGTCGTATTCAAAACCATGGGGAAATCCCCACTAATTGAGAATGTTCATGGGTTCCCTAAGCGATAATTTCCCATATTAAATTCACGTGAGTTCGATATATATTTTAGTTAAAATCAGTTGTTTATAAAATATTTGTCCGGTCGGCGGA
>CBFGWQ010000338.1:0-2323 GCA_965652575.1 uncultured Arenibacter sp.
TTTTTTTTCAACAATTTTTCCCAATACTGACATCTCAGTACTCAATACTTCATTTTTACTTGGCCGTGAAATCCCTATGTTCTTTTTTCTGAAGCTCTTCCGGGGATAGGGATTTAAAATACTCGTATACTTTTTTAAGTCCTTCCGCCCTGTTCACCTTAGGTTCCCAACCCAATATTTCCTTGGCCCTGCCAATATCGGGCTCGCGTTGCATGGGATCGTCCTGGGGCAAGGGTCTGTATATTATTTTTTGGTCCGTCCCCGTAAGTTTGATAATTTCCTCTGCAAACTCCTTGATGGTAGTTTCATGGGGATTGCCAATATTAATGGGATCCGTATAATCGCTCATCAATAAGCGGTAGATGCCCTCTACTTGATCATCTATATAGCAAAAGGATCTGGTCTGGGAGCCATCGCCGAAAACAGTTAGATCTTCTCCCCGCAGGGCTTGGCCCATAAAGGCAGGAACCACCCTTCCGTCATTCAATCGCATCCTGGACCCATAGGTATTGAAAATACGGACAATACGGGTATCCACGCCGTGAAAACGATGATAGGCCATGGTAATGGATTCCATAAACCGTTTCGCCTCGTCATAAACCCCACGGGGTCCAATGGGACTAACGTTGCCATAATAATCCTCGTTTTGGGGATGTACCAGGGGATCTCCGTATACCTCCGAAGTAGAGGCTACCAATATCCTGGCCTTTTTTTCTTTGGCAAGGCCCAATAAGTTCAGGGTACCCAGGGAACCGACCTTTAGGGTCTCAATGGGGATCTTTAGGTAATCTATGGGACTTGCCGGGGAGGCAAAATGCAGGATATAGTCCAGCTTGCCGGGGATATGTACAAATTTGGATACATCGTGGTGCTGAAACTCAAATTGTTCCAAGGGAAAAAGATGTTCAATGTTCTTGAGGTCACCGGTAATCAGGTTATCCATGGCAATAACGTAATAACCCTCTTTTATAAAGCGATCGCATAAATGCGACCCTAAAAATCCGGCCGCCCCGGTGATAAGTACTTTTTTCATTTTCTGTTTAGATAAAGGTGCTTAATTTATATGCTCACCTTTTTGATAAATTTTTCAGTAGGCTTTTTTCTCCCCAGAAACTGCGTTTAGCACGGTTTGGACAATTATTTTTAGATCCATGAACAACGACCAGTTTTCAATATAGAAAATATCAAATTTGGTGCGGTTTAGAATATCGATATCCGTTTCTATTTCACCCCTATAACCACGTACCTGTGCCAAACCTGTTATGCCCGGTTTAACAAAATGGCGCAGCATGTATTTATCTACTTTATTGGCAAATTCATTGGTGTGCTTCACCATATGGGGGCGAGGCCCAACAACGGACATATTGCCAAAGAGGACATTGTAAAACTGGGGAAGTTCATCAATACTTGTTCTGCGGATAAACTTGCCCACTTTGGTGGTGCGCATATCATTTTTTACGGCCATAAGGCTATCGGCATGTTCATTGGGGGCCATTGACCTAAATTTGTAGCAGTAGAATTCCTTGTTATCTATGCCATTCCTTTTTTGTCTGAAGTATATGGGCCCTTTGGTTTCCAGCCTAATGATCAA
Organism: uncultured Arenibacter sp.; assembly: GCA_965652575.1. Taxonomy (GTDB): domain Bacteria; phylum Bacteroidota; class Bacteroidia; order Flavobacteriales; family Flavobacteriaceae; genus Arenibacter. The sequence goes on from CBFGWQ010000338.1 coordinate 1,592, forward strand.
GGCAATAATGGGCGCCAACCAGGACAATATTCCTATGATAACGATTAGCGAAAAAACGATATCAAAAAGTCTTTTTAAGGCGGCGTTCAGTGGATTGTGCAGGGGAATATCCCGTAAGGACAATATGGGAATATAATCATAGTACTCGAAGGTGAGTTTTTTGGAAAAAATATTTTTGTTGTCCGGAATAAACTTTAGGGTTTTTAAATTATTATCCGCAAAATTGATGAATTCTGTAATTTGATTGTTCTTTAGTTCCGAAACGGAGCAATATATTTCGTCAATATTGTTTTCTACGATATACACAAAACAAGCATAGATATCAAAAGAAGTATCCGCAGGGCAGAACTGTTTCATAAAATGGTACCCAAACTCCCTTCTTTCATTGAATACGGTGATCAACTGATCTGTCTTTTTGTTTTTGCCAATGACCACTACATTTCTCATATTTCCCTTAACCCGTTCCCTATATTTCATTAAAAGAACATAATTCAGGAACTTGATGGTAAAAATGGCCAGTCCAACAAAAACAAAATATTCCCCCAGTGCCAACCTACTTATATTAGGTTGCTTAAAAAAGCCGATAAAGGCATATAATATTAAAAAGAAAAAGACAAATTGGTTGAACAAAAGTTTAAGCAGATAGGACACTTTGGTGTATCTATAAACCACGTAAAAATTGTTTTTGAACGAGAGAATGATCCAGGCCAGGGTCAGATAACTATGGAAAAG
>CBFGWQ010000339.1:0-2316 GCA_965652575.1 uncultured Arenibacter sp.
TCATTGTTCATTGCCTATTGCAAAAATATTCTGTCCATTTTATTGTAGGTATCAATCGTTTTGGGTATTTTACTATATAAAACTTCCAATTATGAAATTTAAAAATATCCTTTCGCTTCTCATATTTGTATTGATCCTTTGTTCTTGTACTTCCTCTAAAAAAATGGCAACCGACGCTCTTTTTAACGGTACATGGGAACTTGAGTACCTTTCCGGACCCCGAATTGCCTTTAGCGGGCTTTACCCCGACAAAAAACCCAAAATCACGTTCAACAAAACGACCCACTCGGTAACAGGCAATAATAGCTGTAATGGTTATTCGGCCGAATACAGGTTGGACGGTAATGAAATTTCTTTTGGAGAACCCGGACCAACCACAATGATGTACTGCGGTGAAGGAGAAAATTTCTTTCTAAATACGATAAAAAAAATAGATAGGTATGAAATTGATACGGATGGAAAATTGAATCTGATGATCGGTGACGTACCTATGATGCGCTTTAGAAAGTTGATTGATCAAAATTAAATAAAAAATGAAAAAGCTGATCATCCTATCGTTACTGACTGTTGGCCTTACGAGTTGTAAAAACATAACAAAAGAACAAGGAAGCAAGGAAGAAAAAGGAATTGTGGCCACTAAAGAATCGCAATCCCTATTAGCACTTGGTTGTTATTCCTATAACATGAACAATAACGCTATACATATGGAAATTACCGGTATTCGGAACGGGGTTACCGGAAAATTAACATACGCACTTGATGGTAAGGACCGTAATTCCGGGAGTTTTGCCGGGAAATTGAATGGCGATAAACTAATTGGCGAATATACCTTTATGTCGGAAGGCATAGAAAGTAAGCGAGAGGTAGCCTTTTTGGCAAAAGTCGACCAACTTATTGAAGGCTATGGCGAATTAAATGAAGACGGGACCAAATTCGTTGACAAAAACAATATCAACTATACTTCTGCCATGCCATTGACCAAAACAGATTGTAATGAATGAAGCGTATGCATCCTTGGAATCAAAAAAGAAAAATGTCCTTTCAATCGGCCCAAGGTCTAAATTTAAAATACTATTTTAGGTGCTTCAAACTATATTCATTTTATGTACGCCAAATATAACAAAGCTCTTTTTACCATCTTCCTTATTATTGGTCTAGGTCTTAGCTCCAGTGAATGCACAGCACAAAAAAACATGAAGTGGAAACAGTTGTTCAACGGAAAGGATCTAAATGACTGGCAAATAAAAATAAGGTACCATAAATTGAACGATAATTTTGGCGATACTTTTCTGGTCAAGGACGGAAATATTCAGGTTAGATATGATCACTATACCCAATTTGACGAGCAATTTGGGCATCTATTTTACAAGGAGCCCTTTTCTTCCTATTTAATAGGCGTTGAATATAGATTTGTTGGCAATCAAGTCGATGGAGGACCGGGTTGGGCCTATAGAAACAGTGGCATTATGGTTCATGGTCAAGATCCGGCGACCATGACCTTGGACCAGGATTTCCCAAATTCGATTGAGGTACAGTTATTGGGAGGAAATGGCAAGGACGAGCGCTCTACGGCCAATTTATGTACCCCTGGCACCCAGTTTGAAATGAACGGCAAAATAGTAAAACAACATTGTACCAATTCCACTTCCAAAACCTACCACGGTGATCAATGGGTAAGGGCGGAAGTTCTTGTACTAAGGGACTCCCTAATCGTACATTATGTAAATGGGGAAGAAGTTATGCGATACACCAAACCACAACTGGACCCCATAAAGGGATCGGAACAAGGGGAATTTCTAAAGTCCGGAAGCATTTCCCTACAAAGCGAAAGTCACCCCGTAGACTTCAGAAAAGTGGAAATCATAGATTTGGACAGCTATGCCGATAGGCCCAAAAAATTGAAAAAGGTAATTGCCAAACTAATGGCCGAAAAACGCATAGCCCGACAATAATAACCATTTTTATTACAATAAACTACCTCGGAACAATCCCGATAGGAGCTATCGGGACACGAGGCATAGAAAGAAACTTTATTTTTAGATTTTGACGCCTGTATACCGACAAAGGCAGGCCTGCCTGAACGGAACGGTCAGTCAAGCATCGGAGTACCGGCCTGCGGCAGGCAGGTTTAAATCTCGATTATGGAGTAAATCCCCAATGGACATAGGGACCCAGTACTTCTATTCCAAAATTCATATTGCATTTCACTATGAAGACCACGCCAAGCGTACCACCTTTTAAAGAAAAATAGACCGTATATCTTTTATTTAACGTGAGTTTCGACATAAAAATAATTTCAACACATTGATTTAGTGT
>CBFGWQ010000340.1:0-2300 GCA_965652575.1 uncultured Arenibacter sp.
AAAAAAACTCCGCCCATGGTTTATATGCATTTAGTGCCAAACCATTTTTTGGAGCCGAATGGCATTGAGTATGGCCAATAATGCAACGCCCACGTCGGCAAAAACGGCCTCCCACATGGTAGCAAGTCCACCTGCGCCCATAATCAGTACCACTATCTTAACACCAAATGCCAGCGCAATATTCTGCCAAACGATTCGGCGTGTAGAACGCCCTATTTGAATGGCCCTGGCAATCTTGCTCGGCTGATCGTTCTGGATGATGACATCTGCAGTCTCTATAGCGACATCACTGCCAAGTCCCCCCATGGCAATTCCTACATCGCTCGCCGCCAGGACAGGTGCATCGTTAATACCATCGCCAATAAAGGCAACTTTTGTGCCCGGTAGCTTTTTAAGCTTTTCAACTTCGTCCAGTTTATCCTCGGGCAATAGACCGCCCTTTGCCCAATCCAATTTCAGTTCTTTTGCCAGCTGTTGGGTTATGGAATCCTTATCGCCGGAAAGCATAATGATTTTGGAAATCCCTGATGCCCTAATTTGCTTTATGGCTTGGTGCGCATCGTCCTTTAACTCATCCGCAATGGTTATATAGCCTGCAAATTTTCCATCAATGGCGACCATTACAATTGATGTTGCAATACCATCTGTTTCTGAACCGATCTCTATTTTGTTCGAGGCCATCAAGGCTTTATTTCCCACCAACACGGTTTTTCCATTTACCGTTCCCTTTAACCCTTTTCCGGCGACTTCGGAAACCTCGGTCGCCACAAAACCGGCACCGTCCGCCTTGTATTCCAATATTGCCTTTGCAATGGGATGGGTGGATTGTTCTTCCATTGCCATTAGGTACTGCATAAATTCCGATTCGGTAAAAGTTGGGCCGTATACAATTTCCTTTATTTTAAAGACCCCTTTGGTAAGGGTTCCCGTTTTATCCATTACCACGGTGTTTACCTTGGTCATAGCATCTAGGAAGGATGCACCTTTTAACAGGATCCCATTTCGGGAAGCTGCACCTAAACCTCCAAAATATCCTAGCGGAATGGAAATGACCAGGGCACAGGGGCAGGAAATTACAAGAAATATCAAGGCGCGGTACAGCCAATTTCGAAATATATAATCATCAACAAATAGATAGGGCAAGAAGGTGAGGCCAATAGCCAGGAATACAACGATAGGGGTATAGATCCGGGCAAACTTTCTGATAAAAAGCTCCGTTTTGGACTTTCGGGCGGTGGCGTTCTGTACCATATCCAAAATTCGTGCTATGGAACTGTCCTTAAACTCCTTTGTCGTTTCCACTTCTATAGCCCCATCTAGGTTGATGCTACCGGCAAATACCTTTTCCTCCTTTATAACGGAATCGGGTTTGCTTTCCCCTGTCAAAGCTGCCGTGTTAAGTGAAGCTTTCTTGGAAAGCAGTATTCCGTCCAGCGGTATTTTCTCGCCCGCACGTACCTGGACCCTCTCACCAATGGCCACTGTTTCGGGATTGACGGAAATAAAGTTGCCATCACGAAATACCAGTGCTTCCTTGGGGCGTACATCCAGCAACGCTTTTATGTTTCCCTTGGCACGTTTAACGGCGGCACCCTGGAACAGTTCGCCTACGGCATAGAACAACATCACGGCCACACCTTCTGGATATTCGCCTATGGCAAATGCTCCCAAGGTTGCAAGGGACATCAAGAAGAATTCCGTAAAAAAATCGCCTTTCTTAATACTTTTCCAACCCTCCTTTATGACGGGAAACCCCACTGGTATATATGCAATTACATACCAAATAACTCTCACCCGACCTTTAAAAAAAGTAGCACTTGTATTGAGCGTAGTCGAAATATCAAAATAATCCAATGCAATACCCACAATAAGCATTGTAAAGCTTATAATTGAGGGCATATAGGTTTTAAGGCCATTTACTTCTTCATTGTGATTGTGTCCATTGCCCTGTTGGTGTAAAGGCTTACTATGTTCATTTTCCTTATGTTCCGTACTGCAACAGTTTTCCATTGATAATAATTTTATTTGCACAAAGGTTCTAAATTTAACCGTGCAACGGAAGTGCATTTATTGGCCGCTACATTTTTTATCGTTAGCGCAGGTCCGCCCGTATGCCTTCACTGCTTTAGTCGGCCATAAAAGCACCTCGTTCGTTACGAAAAGGACAGGCAAACCATAGGGCAAAAGAAAATGATCGTTTAAAAAGGAGTTGAAATACAAATTCCATAATTGGACTGTTGTAAACTATTGTTAGGAATTGATAAATTTTGATTAATATTGAGCGATTCAATTAGAACTCA
>CBFGWQ010000341.1:0-2293 GCA_965652575.1 uncultured Arenibacter sp.
TTTATATTCCGATTTCTATTTGAAAACGAACATACCAGTTATTCGCAGTTTCCGTAGAAGGGAATTGCAGCTGTGAATTTGTTAGTTCTGCCTGCATTTTAAAGGAGTGTTCCCATATATACTTCGTTACCCCCATGGTAAATTCAGTGGCTTTTGGCAATAGCGATGCTATTTCACTCTTTGGGTTGCTCTTACTAAATCTACCAATTAGCTCCACGTTGTTGCGAAATATGTAGCTCAACTGAGCATCTATACCGTTTCCTGCTACTACAAACTGGTTTTGGGAACCCTGTGGGTCTACCAAAAGGGCATTTTGGGTATCCCTGGACATATAAGCCGTTTGAAAGGACCAACCATTATATTTTAACATGGCATCAAGGTGAACGGAAGTAAGATCTTTCGGTTCAAAAAGTTCATTGCCCAGCTGGCCTTGGGCCCTTTGTGCTTTCTGGTTATAGTGATATGTTCCTGCAAGCAATAATTTTGGTGTGCTTTCCCGGATTAAATCACCTTCAAAAAAAGCCCCATTTTTACTAAATTGACCAAAGGGATACAATTCGAGTCTACCCGTATAGGCCAGATTGTTGTCCGATGTTTTGATCCAATTCCTTCCTTCCCCAGTACTTATGGCCGTTTTTATGTCGTAACCAAACGTACCGGGCTTTGAATTGAGATAGTATACAAATAACCCAAAATCGCGATCAATGGTAAAACGGGCATTGTTGATAGTTCTATCGGTAAGTTGTAAAGCCCCTGATGAGTTGACCCGTTGACGGTTACCAGGCAGCTTGGTCTGCCCAAAACCGATGTTCCAATTTTTGTTGGGACGATAAAATAATACAGCATCCCGGATAATATTTATACTCTCACCTTCTTCAATGATACCCACATCCCTTGGGGCAAAGGAGAGTTGAATGGCATATAGGAATTTGGGATCCCCTACAAAACCATCAAAGCGCAACCTTAATCTTCTAATTTGGGCCGATATACTATTTTCCCCATCTTCGTTAAACTCAAAAGTAGCCCTGTTCTGCATTCTGAAACGGATGTTAAATTGAAACAAACTATCCGGAGAAGTAAGGCCAACTCCTTTACCATAATTATAATAGGGAAGGGCGGACAACTTTATATCATTTCCGGAAGAAGCATCCTTTACCGTATCTTTTGTAATTTGCCCCATCATATAAGGAGTGGTAAATAGTACTAGAAATACAACGAGAAAAGTAATACGCATAAGATAGAAAAGTATTTATTGTTTAAATTATTTCATTTTTGTAGAAGAATGGAATGTAGCAAATACAGCACCTTTTAATCAAATTTATATACCTTTCAGGTCGACACATAATTTGTCTTTGATTTGCCTTGTATACATGACGAAGTTCTATCATTTTACTACGCACTTGCCAGAATAATTTACAAGGAAAACTTTTTGGAACCAAACCCACAATCGCAAATTTTTTCTGTTGACATAAAAGGCAAAATAAACCGAATAATTACATTCTATCCATTGCAATTAAAATAATTTTATAAGGAAATCCGCAACTTATAGGTCTAAGTTTAAGACGGCAATTTAACAATAAGAGCCAGGCCATCCAAAACATTCATATCATTTTTAATAATTGCATCGATAACAGACCTGATTTTGGAAAAGTTGTGTACCATTTTTTTTGTTTTATAATCTCTCTTCTAAAAATGATTCTTTGGAAATTGATTCTATTACGATCGCACATCTTATAATTAAGGTTTTAGTACATGACAAAAATCGTATTAATTAGGGTTGTCCCTTTAATCCCGATAGTGGAAGGAGGAATCAGGTTGGTACCTTTGGATATGGAATAAAAGGTATTTGGGGAAACAGAATCTCCCCGTCCCGCCTAAGGCGGGACACCCCTCTTTACTAAAGAGGGGAGCTGAAAAAAACGGAAATGAGAGACAAATAAAAACAAAATGAAAAAACTCCTCCCTTTTTCAAAGGGAGGAGTCCCGCTCTTGGCGGGACGGAGGGATCAGGGAACAAGTTTACAAAAAAAAATCCCTTTCCGATAGCCCCTATCGGGAGGGACAAAAATTAAGGAGAATCTTAAGTAATTGAATTTTGTCATGTACTAATACTTATGTTATTAAATTTTATTTTGATTTTGAACCGGGAATAAAAAATTTCTTGAAACCGACCCTGCCTGACTGGCGTAAGACAGGCAGGTATCCTCGAGGCAGAGCCGTCGGGGAATTATAAAGATGAAAATAAATCCTTTCTTCGCATGTGAAAATAATAATTGATAAAAAAAGGATTAAT
>CBFGWQ010000342.1:0-2293 GCA_965652575.1 uncultured Arenibacter sp.
CTCGACCGGACATTTTTTTCAGAAATTTATTCCTTCACGATTTTTCTAACCGTTTTTTTCCCTTCGGAAGAAATAATGGCTAGGTACATGCCCGTTTTTAGGGATGCTATGTTTAGCTCGGCATTTTTAGCTAAAGGAGCGGTTTCCACTACTTTTTTTCCCAAGAGGTCATAAAGAATAATACTTTCAATTTGTGAATTGGCTTTAATATATAATTGGTTGGCTGTAGGGTTTGGGTATATTGAAATATTTGAACGATCCAACTCTTCAATACCCAAATTTGTATTCACTCCAAAAATAGTTTCATAGGTGTTTCCTCCAAATTCAGCAGTAATGGTATAGACACCATCTGGCCAGCTGCCATCTACCGGGTATTCCCATTGGGCGTATGCGCCGGTAGAATTGGGCCACGGAGAAGTAAATACATAATCATATAGCACAGAATTATCGGGTTTTTTTACTATAATACGGGTATCGCTATCTGTTTGTAGGTCTCGATAAAAAATTCGAAAATAAACCGTTTCTCCAGGTTCAAAATTAAGTTCTTCATAGGTATTCTCTACCACGCCACATTCATCATCAAAGTTGGTGGAATTATGGGTGGAAAGTTTATTAATTTCGGGAACGTAATAGTCTGGCTGGTCTACAAACCAACTCTCGGCATTCATACTGTTACAGGGGCCTTCATAAGGGTCTATTAAGTTATTGTTTGCATCATAAATTTCAAAATGCAAATGTGGAATGGTACTGCTGCCGGAGCTACCCGCAGCGCCCAAATATTCACCTTCTGCAACGGTATCACCAATATTTTTAGAGGTGATGGCACCGTCCTTAAAGTGCCAATACCATGCTTGGGAACCATCGGAATGTTCTATGATGATGCCATTCCAGTTGGGATTGCCGTTGTTTACACAGTTTAAGTCAAAATGCCCATCACGTTTGTCGATAATAGTACCTGGGGCGGCGGCCACTATTTCCATAATTTCTTCTTGCATCCGTTTCCAGGGGTAGGGCCAAAGTACATAGTCTGTACCTTCATGGTTACCGTTTCCCCAATCATACGTACGATCGCCACATTCATAATCCAATAGGTTTCCATTTGGGGTCAAATTGTGATCCACTTGGTTATTGATTATGTAATAACCATAATCATCAAATCCAGCTTTGGGCCTAATGGGCAGGATAAATAAAGGTGATGCGCTGCTACGATAAAATGCGTTTGGGTTTTTCTGGAGTATTAATTGTTTATTTAGTGTGATTTTGTCGCGTAATTCTTGCCGTTGTGCATCTGTAATACACTCGTTTTTTTCAATATTGGCAAGGTGAAACGAAGGATTTGAGGGCGGTAGTATTTTTCCTGTGTTTTGGGAAATCATGAATGTAGAGATCCCAAGAAAAAAATAAAGTAATATTGCTTTCATAGTTTTGAAATTTTAAGGATTATATCTTTCTGAACATTCTTACATCGTATTGCAAAGCGTGATGTCATCACTAAACCGAAACTTTTTTTGCAGATGGGTACTTATAAATAGAAAAACTACTTTTTTTAAATCCTTCCATAGCATCAATAATTTTCTTTATTTTTGCCACAGCAAACCCAAACTATGCAGTACAAAAGAATTCTTTTAAAACTTTCTGGCGAGGCCTTGATGGGCGAACAGCAATACGGAATAGATGCCGTTCGACTTAAGGAATACGCCCACGAAATAAAACAGATAACCGATAAGGGAGTGGAAGTGGCCATCGTTATTGGCGGCGGAAATATTTTTAGAGGTTTGGCCGGAGCCAGCAGCGGGATGGACCGCGTGCAGGGCGACCATATGGGGATGCTCGCTACCGTAATCAATGGTTTGGCATTGCAAAGCGCCCTTGAGAATGAAGATGTGCCCACACGCCTGCAGAGCGCCATTAACATTAATGAGGTTGCGGAGCCGTTTATCCGCAGGAAAGCAATAAGACATTTGGAGAAAGGCCGCGTGGTTATTTTTGGCGGCGGCACCGGGAATCCTTATTTTACTACAGATTCGGCGGCGGTTTTAAGAGCTATTGAGATAGGTGCCGATGTTATTTTGAAGGGAACCCGAGTAGATGGAATCTATACCAGCGACCCAGAAAAGGATAAGCTGGCAACAAAATTTGATTTTATCAGTTTTGAGGATGTATTGCAGAAAGGTCTGAAAGTGATGGATACAACGGCCTTTACCCTAAGCCAGGAGAATGAGCTGCCAATCATTGTTTTTGATATGAACACGAAAGGAAATCTACTAAAAGTTGTTTCCGGTGAAAAGATTGG
>CBFGWQ010000343.1:0-2267 GCA_965652575.1 uncultured Arenibacter sp.
GATTGGAAAAGTGCGACCATAGCACAAGGCGACTTAAAAGATGAGGTTTTGGGATTAAAACAACAATCAGAAAACCCTATTTTTGTAGGTAGTCGCAGTTTAATCATTCAACTAATAAAACTTAACCTGATCGATGAATTCCAGCTTTGCATCTATCCAATGCTGGAAGGAAAAGGTTTGGCATTGTTTGAAGACATAAACGACAGGATCATTTTTAAACTCGTTAAAACCAAAACCTTTAATGGAGGAGCTATAATTCTGTATTATGAACCGGGAAACGAATGACAACAAAACAATTGACCGTCAACATTGGCGGTCATTATAAAACGTAACTATTGAATAATTTTTACATAAAAAATAGTTGAATGCGGACAATATCACTTTTTATTGCTACAAGCTTGGACGGTTACATAGCGAAACCCAATGACGACCTCAGTTTTTTAAAACTCGTTGAAAAGGAAGGGGAAGACTATGGCTATAAGGAGTTTACGGACAACATTGACACTTTGATCATAGGCCGAAAAACCTATGATTATGTACTTAGGGAAATTGGCACGTCCCATTACGACAATGGAGAAAGGGACGTATATGTTATAACAAGAACCCCAAGACCAAAGATTGGAAGAACCATTTTTTATACGGGTAAGCTGACCGATTTGGTAGAACAACTAAGATCTGAAAAAGGAAAAAATTTATATTGTGATGGAGGTGCAGAAGTAATTAATGAACTACTAGGAAATGACTTGATCGATGAGTTTATTATTTCAGTGGTTCCTGTATTGTTGGGCAATGGGACAAGATTATTTAAGGACGGACGACCGGAACAGTTACTTGAATTTGTAAAAGCAAAAACATTTGAAACGGGATTGGTACAACTGCATTACAAACGGAAAAATTAAACTAATATGCAATGAAATTACATCCCTGCCAGTGGGCAGGTTAGGTCCGTATTTTCTAAATTAGATGCTTAAAACATATGAACCCAAGACGAGTTCTATAACTATCCGTACTCAAAAACCCACTGTGGCAGCATAAAAACCGAACATTATCTATATGAATTCACCATCCGATCTTGAAATTTTCAGTAATAGAATTTTAAACTTTCCCGTAAAGAAAGTATACAAAGCTTTTGCCGATCCTTCCCTTCTTAAAAATTGGTGGGGCCCAAATGGATTTACGAACACAATTCATGAATTTGACCTAAAACCAGGTGGAAAATGGATTTTGACTATGCATGGGCCCGAAAAAGGCAACTATGAGAATTCTTCTATCTTTGAAATTATTAAGCCTAACGAGTTTATAAGTTGGAAAAGGATTTCGCAACCCTTATTCAATATGGAAATTGCCTTTGAAAAAATTGATGGTACGAAAACCCAAATTTCGTTTCGAATGATTTTCAAAACTGTAGAGGAATGCAACAAAATCCGACCCTACGCCGTACCAAAAAATGAGGAAAATTTCGATAGACTGGAAAAAGTAATTGAAAACATTTAAGTGAAGTGGTTTAAACTTTAAAAATCGGTTATATGCAAATACTTAAGGGGTTATATCAAACAGGGGGCGACCTTAACGGGGTGACCTTCGATTTGCAGGGAGCCTTGTGGAACGATGGAAATTCCTATGTACTGAAAACAGAAAACGGATTGATCATGTTCGATTGCGGTTGTGGAAATACCCTTGACCAAATTTTTACGAATATGGAATACTGGGGGCTAGACCCGGATGATATTAAGTATTGTCTGCTTACCCACCCGCATTTGGATCATGCCGGGGCCGCCCATTTGCTTAAGAAAAGAGGTGTACAGCTCATTGCCATCAAAGAAACCGCAGAGGCCATCTCTTCCGGAGACGAACGGTGTGCAGGATATTTGTACCATAAATTTTTCAATCCTGTGGAAGTGGATACCATTGTACACGATGGCCAAACCTTAAATTTAATGGGCATAGATATTGAGGTTGGCCATTACCCTGGCCATTCCATGGGATGCACTGCCTTTTCATTCCAACATGAAAATAAAAAGGTTACGGTAAGTGGTGACATCATTGGTACCCTAATGGTGGGTGATTTCGGATGGGACGGGTCCTTTGATTTCAATAAAAACATCTATATGGAATCACTTCTCAGGTTCTCCAAATTAGATCCCGATATCATGCTTCCCGGCCATGGAATGATCTATTTTCACAAACCTAAGTGGCGGGTGGAAAACGTCCTTAACAGTGCCCTGTCCCAATGGAGGTAAAATTAAGTTCCCTTTTGTAAAATAAAC
>CBFGWQ010000344.1:0-2260 GCA_965652575.1 uncultured Arenibacter sp.
ATTTTAGATACTCCTTATTTTATCGTATTTTTAAAACGGAATCAATAATGATATAGTTATGCCCTTGTATCACAGCTTAGGTAAAATTCCCCCTAAAAGACATACTGTTTATAAGAAAAATGACGGCGGACTCCATTATGAGCAATTGTTCGGTACTATAGGTTTTGATGGCATGTCATCGCTCATGTACCACTTGCACAGGCCCACAATGGTAAAGGAAACGGGAAAGTCTTTCGATGTTTCCCCCAAGGCCATGGTCTCCCATAATATTAAGTCCAGATTATTGAAAGGTTTTGATGTGAAACCCATGAGCGATTATTTGGAAAGTAGAAGTGTAATCTTGTTCAATTCCGATGTCCATATCTCCCTTGCAGCACCCAAAAAATCCCTGACAGATTATTTTTATAAGAATGCCGATGCGGATGAATTGTTGTTTGTCCACAAAGGGACAGGGGTATTAAAAACAATGTTGGGGGAAATTGGGTTCGGGTACGGGGATTATCTGCTAATTCCACGTGGAATGATATACCAGATCAGCTTTGATACAGCGGAAAACAGATTATTGATTGTGGAATCCTATCACCCCATCTATACCCCCAAGCGGTATAGAAACTGGTTTGGACAGCATTTGGAGCACTCCCCGTTTTGTGAGCGCGACTTTAAACTGCCGAAGAATTTACAGACCTATGATGAGATGGGCGATTTTGTGATGAAAGTAAAAAAACAAGGCCAGTTGCACCATTTGGTGTATGCCTCCCATCCCTTTGATGTGGTAGGTTGGGACGGTTACAATTATCCTTATGGCTTTTCCATTCATAATTTTGAACCCATTACGGGGCGTATTCACCAACCACCCCCGGTGCATCAGACTTTTGAGACATCTGCCTTTGTGGTCTGTTCCTTTGTACCGCGTTTGTACGATTATCATCCCCAATCCATACCTGCCCCTTACAATCACTCCAATATAGATTCGGATGAGGTATTGTATTATGTGGATGGCGACTTTATGAGCAGAAAGAATGTGGACAAAGGATATATTTCTTTACATCCTGCGGGCATTCCGCACGGCCCGCACCCGGGGACTTATGAGGCCAGTATCGGAAAATCCAGAACGGAAGAGCTGGCCGTGATGATAGATACCTTCAGGCCATTACAACTTACCAAGGCGGCCTTGGACATTGATGATGGCAAGTATTTCCAATCTTGGTTGGAGTAGGGATTAAAAATGGGAATGTTAGGGACAAAATAGGTAAATAACATATTTGCGATGCCTAAAATATCTTTATCCCTATTAAGCTACTTCCTCAGAACAGGAGCAGCCGTTCGGTAGCAAAATGTGTGCCCGTTACTGTGCTTTGGGCGCATTTATGATGTCGTATTGGATGGCCTGAAGGAGAAGCTGAAAGCCCAATATAATGGATAGGGTTACGATCATTATGGTACCTGTAGGGGCAAAGGTGTTTATGGAAGCATAATATATCCATTCCGCAATTCCAAAGATGAGGCCGAACATAAATAGGGGAAAACCAAATAACAGGTATACCGAACCGATATTAAAATCATATAAAAAATACTCCTTTACAATACGTTTTATAAAAGTGCCGGTTAACCTTGACCCAAAGACAAAAGGCATTTGCCATATTTTCATGCTCGATTTTTCTTCACCGTATCGGGCGGGCATGGCAACATCCTTAATAACCGCCTTTTCAAAGTAGAGTTGGGACAATAGGGAAGTTTCAAAATAATAGCGATTGGCCAGCTTATTAAAATCCAACTTTTTAACAACATCGGTCTTAAGGGCCAAAAACCCGTTGGTGGGATCAAAATTGTGCCAATAGCCTGTGGCCGATTTTATGAGGAACGATAAACCTAGGTTGCCGATCCTGCGGACAAGGGGCATGGTCCTTAAAGCCTTTAAGTCCCTGAACCTGTTCCCTTTGGCAACATCGCACTTGTTTGCAATCAATGGGTCCAGTAGATGGGGTAGGTAAGCCAGATCCATTTGGTCATCTGCATCTACCTTGATGATTATTTCCGCTCCAACTTTAATGGCTTCTTCAAAACCTCTTTTGGTAGCGCCTCCTACCCCTAAATTTATCGGATTTTCCAAAAAATGGATCCTTGCTTTGGCAGGTGCCAATTGTTCTATATCCGCTTTGGGTAGGGGAGCGGGACTTTGATCGTCCACAATAATTATATGTTGAATGTATTCCGGTAATTTGGAAATAACGGGCAATATTTCATTGGAGGCATTGTAAAA
>CBFGWQ010000345.1:0-2257 GCA_965652575.1 uncultured Arenibacter sp.
AAGATAAATAGGGTTTTAGTATCCAACTCCTCCTGGTACACTGTCCCGACAGCCGGAGCAAACTTTCCATATGGACTGAAAAACGGTGTATCGATTACAGACATAGATTTCAGCAAAAATCTATTTTTTTCCTTTATTGCAGAAGTCTTTTAGTTACTGAAATCGAAGATTTCGGGAATAAAGTGATTCGGGAAGGATGGGAACCAACCCTAAAATTCACTTACACACTTTGCGGGATAGTTTGGGTGATTTATCTCAATGTTAAAGTTATACTGACTATCTATTATGGATTGAATTCCAACCACTCCACTTTTCCATCCATTGTTGCAACCACAAGAGAGTTTTCATCTACAGGATTCACGGTGTTCGCCATCGAATTATCTATTTTATGTGCCCAGTTTATTATTTGGGAGCATCCCTAAAAATATTTGGCAAACCATTGGATGCCATCCAGACCTTCCTGAATATTCTTGACCGTGACCTTACTGGGTTTAAAAGAGGTTACCTTAGGGTCGGTCTCATAGATATCTTCAATGGTATAGGCAATGAAATTCAGTCCGGCTTCCAGTTCCAATTGGTAGTCATAGGTTGCCTCAACGATATCCCCGGAAAATTGATGAGTGGTCGTACATTGCATGTTCAATGTAGTGGCCTGGGCCAAATATATGAGTTCGTAGAAAGTACCCTTTTCAGGATTGTTGTAGGCCTCATCTTCCAACCAGGGAATCAAAGCCTCGTTCGTCACCGGGAACAATACACCGGCATATCGTCCTTTATGCCACAGCGTAACGGGGTTGATCGGTGCGGCCATAGTTTCCGGGTACATCGCTTCTTCCTGTCCCAGGCAATTGAAGGCAAGGGCATACTTAAGATCGTTTACGACCATTTGTTGTGCCTCATTGTCGGGTTGGAAGCTCTCCTTGGGAGGAAATGTAAATACCAGTGTCCCATCGGCCTTCAATTTTCCAATGGTAATGGATCTGTCCAGTCCTAAGGGCCAAATGGCAATATCCATCTGTTTCTTCCCCTTTAGTGGGTTGACAAGTTTTCCCGTAAGGGTTTGTCCACTGCCCGACACACTGAGCAATAAGAGAAGAAATGTAAATAACTTTTTCATCTAGCTTGGAGTTTTTGTTTTTTCGTTTCCCATGACCATCGGCTGTGCAAATACCCTGTTCATAGGTTTTTATCCATATCATGGCCGTGATCAACCAAAAACACCTGCCAAACCAAAAACAAAGGATTTTACAACTTCGTTTTCAATTAGGCAGATGCTTCCGTTCCATTTCACTCCACTGCGGTCACGATGAAGGTATAGGGCGTGATCCAGGTATCCGGCAAAGTTTCCCCTTTGTTGAGGTCAGCTTTTTTACCACCGTTCATAAAAGTATGTGCCCGTACATAGTATGTGCCCGCATCAAGCGTGTTCTTGGTGGTCTTAAGGTACAGTGCTCCATCTTCATTGTCGTTGCCTGAAATGGAGGTGTACTCGGTCACGATTCCCGCTCCACCTTCTCTGTATAAATTGAGGTCGATGAAATCATCAGAAGGACTTTGCAGCAATTGTACCTGCAACCTGGCCGGTTGGAACAGTACCACTTTGTAATAATCATCCTGTTCTTCCTGAATACCGTAGCCCTCATTGTTTTTGTTCGCATAGGCCTCAATGACCTCATCCTTTGGGATGAACTTTGCCTCTTCAAGACTGTTATTGGGTTCATAGCAGTCCATGATGCCCACATATTCCCATGTTATTTTATACGGTTCTGGATAAACATCCGATGATGATGCGGCATTGTAAAATGGTCTTGCCATGACGTCATAAGCAATGCCTGGATGCGCCGAAAAGGCCACTTTCCTGGTAAGAGGGGTATCGGTTCCAGCGGACGTACCGTTGATGACGGCAACCTCTTCGCCAGAAACCGATATATCTATCCACGGTTGGGAAGGTATGGGGCCTGTTGATTGCAAGGTAACGATATAATACCCCCCTGCAGGATCCATCGATGCTGGGAGCAATCCGGGGAACTCATCCTCTTCGCCGGCCTCCTCCCAAAGGCCGTCCTCTGCCATGGAATAAGCATCCGGTTCGTAGGGTTCGCATTCGTGCAGTTCGGCAGTGGGGGCGACAAAGGTCCTGACCCATTTTTGAACATTGCCCGCACCGGGGCTATTGACGCTGATCCTCAGGGTATCGTCCGTGCCCATTTCCATGAACCCGCTGTAATAATTCTGGTCGGAGCCCAGTTCACCGTGT
>CBFGWQ010000346.1:0-2222 GCA_965652575.1 uncultured Arenibacter sp.
CCTTTCTTTTTTGTTATTTGGTCCGATGATCTTTTGACCATCTCAGAGATATCCGTTGTTAAAAGGATAATCGACGAGGATCAAAACCTTTCCAAAGAAGATAGGGAAACCTTGAACAGTTGGCTCAATACCGCCAAACCTCCTTTAAATTCGGTTATAAAATCCTGGCATCGGGCCATTGTCAATTCTGGAATCAAATTGATGGAAAGCGACAGCCATCCATTGTCTTCCTTCAGTAAGAAATTATTGTCCCAGAACGGTTCGGAGCATTTATTCAATGAAAATTTATCGGCTATTGAAATAAACCTGGGAATACAACCCAACCATTATCAACACTTGTTCGAAATAGAAGTTGTTTTGGACAAAACATCCCATTTTTATGATCCCAAGGAAATAGACCAAATCTTCAAAGGTGATTACCACAAAGAGATAAATACATTCAAGGACACTTTAAACGATGCTGTTTTTACTTGGGAAATAATAAAGAACAAGGAGGAATTTAGGCTAAAAGTGTTGTCGCAGGTACAATATTTGGCAAAGAAAGGATATGGGGCCATGGCCTACCCCGATACTTATGGGGGTATAGGCAATATGCCCTTGTATGCCAACATTTTTGAAAACCTGATGTACGTTGATGGAAGCCTAACAGTGAAGTTTGGGGTACAGTTTGGGCTCTTTGGGGGCAGCATTCAGAAGCTGGGAACCAAAAAACATCATGATCGCTATTTAAAGGCCATTGGGGAAGCCAAATTACTGGGTTGTTTCGCCATGACCGAAACAGGCCATGGATCCAACGTAAGGGGAATAAAAACTACCGCCACCTACAATAAGGAGGAGGATAACATTACCATTCATACCCCTGGGAAGAACGACAACAAGGAATATATTGGAAATGCACTGCACGGCACAATGGCATCGGTATTTGCACAATTGATAGTGGACGGTAAAAATCACGGCGTACACGCCATTTTAGTGCCACTCAGGGACAGCGACAATCGTCCGATGCCGGGAGTACGAATCGAGGATAACGGCTACAAATTAGGGCTCAACGGGGTGGACAACGGTAAAATTTGGTTTGACCAGGTTAAAGTACCCAGGGAAAATCTTTTGAACAAATACGGGGACATTACACCTGACGGTACTTATTATTCCGAAATAAAAAATGCGAACAAACGCTTTTTCACCATGCTCGGCACCCTGGTCGGCGGACGGATCTGTGTAGCCAAGGGAGCTTTGGGCGGAGCTAAAATGGCTCTTGCCATTGCCGTGAAATATGCCCTACAAAGAAGGCAATTCAACGACAACCTTAAAATCCAGGAGGATCTGATCATGGATTACCCATCGCACCAATTGAGGCTGACCCCTGCCATTGCCAAATCTTACGTATATCAGGTAACATTGGATTCCTTAATGAAAACCTATAGCGATGACAGCATTACGGACAAACGAAAAATAGAGACCCAGGTAGCCGGATTAAAAGCTATAATAACCTGGTTCGCCAACCAGACCATTCAGGAATGTCGTGAAGCCTGCGGCGGAAAGGGCTACCTTTTGGAGAATAGAATTGCCGACTTAAAATGCGATGTTGATATATTTACCACCTTTGAAGGGGATAATACGGTATTATTGCAATTGGCCGCCAAAGGAATAATGTCCGATTTCAATACCGAGTTCAACAGTGCGGGATTTTCTGCAGTATTTAAACTGTTGGGCAGCCAAATCAGCGACAAATTGGTCACCATAAATCCCCTGTATGCCAACAAGGTAGATAAGGAACACTTATACAATCCCAAGTTCCACCGGCACGCCTTTGACTACCGCACAAGAAGGTTGACCTATTCCGCGGCCATGCGCATTAGGGACTACATCAAGAAAGGGGTCCCGACCTACCAGGCCTATTTAAAAGTACAGACCCATTTAATAGCATTGGGAAAGGCCTATAGTTGCGAATTGGCCTATAACACCTACCTAAAGTTTACGACAACCATAGAAAACAGGAAGCACCGAGAACTCTTCCAAAAACTGGGATGCCTCTTTGCGTTGTCCGAAATACGGGAAGATGCCACGTGGTATTTGGAACAGGGCTATTTGGGAGGTACCAAGTCCAAGGCCATAAGGCAGCGGGTGGAGCGTTTAAGCACGGAATTTAGACCCCATATCGAAGTTTTGGTAGATGGTTTCGGGATTCCGGATCATTGCCTTACCGCACCGATTGGCCGCTA
>CBFGWQ010000347.1:0-2213 GCA_965652575.1 uncultured Arenibacter sp.
TATCATCAAGTCCTTAGTAATGGACCGGAGACCGGAATTAAAGCAGATCTGATTTTATTAAACTGGAAAGCTCTTCCATATTCTTGAACAATACAAATTCCCCATTCTTTATATAGGAAATAAGGCCCGTTTCCTCACTGACTATAATGGCCAGGGAATCTGTTTTTTCCGTAATGCCCACGGCTGCCCTATGTCTGAGGCCAAAACGTAATGGTATGGAGCGTTCATTGGAAACAGGGAGGATTACCCGGGTAGCCACTATAAAATTATCCTCAATAACCACCGCTCCATCGTGTAAGGGGCTGTTTTTGTAAAAAATACTTTCCAGAATAGGCTGGGTTATTTCTATATTCATTTTGTCCCCGGTCAACTTAACAAAGTCCAAGGAATTGTTTCTGGCAATAATGATCAGGGCACCGGTTTTGGTACTTCCCATTTTTTCACAGGCTGCTATAATGGCATCCACATTGGTCCCAATGGTAAGTCCGTCTTCCTTGAGAAATTTAAAGTGCTTTAAAAAGTTACGTTTGGAGGCAAAATTGGTAGAGCCTACCATTAACAGAAACTTTCTAATTTCCTGTTGAAAAACAATGATAAGGGCAATAAGTCCCACTTGCATAAAACCACCTACCATACTGCTTATCATTTTCATCCCCAAAACTTCGGTCAACTTCCAAAAGGCCCAAACAATAACGATGCCAATAAATATATTAATGGCTACGGTTCCACGGACCAATTGGTACACATAATACATGAGTATGGCTACCAAAAAGATGTCTATGATATCGGTTACACTAAAATCTAAGAAGTTTAAAAAATCCAATACTGTGGTTTTTGTAAAAATAGGAAATAAGCCATAACCCTCTATTAAATTCAGAAAAAATGTTTTGGATCTTTTTTGAACAATTTTTCAATGAAAGGGAATTATTCCCAGTCATGAACGATCCTCATCGCCATTGATGGCCTTGAATATATGGACACATTCCATGGCCTCCTTAACATCATGTACCCTTAATATTTGAGATCCGTTGGCAAGGGCGTACATATGTAGCGCCGTACTGCCGTTCAATGCATTTTTAGGGGTGGTTTCGAGTAGTTTGTAAATCATGGATTTTCTGCTTACCCCTGTTAAAATGGGGAGATCCAAGGCGTGCAACAGTTTAAATTTTCTAAGAACTTCATAGTTCTGTTCCAAGGTCTTGGCAAATCCAAATCCGGGATCAATAATAATATCGTTAATACCATAAGTCCTCGCAAGGGCCACTTTTTCCGAAAAATAATAAAGCATTTCTTTTAGAAGGTCCTTGTAATTGGTCATGTCCTGCATAGAGGCGGGAGTACCTTTCATATGCATCATTATATAGGGGGCTTGGTATTTCCCGACAATTTCGAATATTTTAGGATCCAAAGTACCGGCGGAAATATCATTGATCATTGCTGCCCCATGGGCCAGGCATTCATCGGCAACCTTACTTCTAAAGGTGTCTATAGAGATAAGGATGTCCGGGAAGGTCTTTAGCAACAGTTTTACTACGGGGATGATTCGGGCCAATTCCTCATTTTCACTTACATGGTCTGCACCCGGCCTAGAGCTGTACGCCCCCAAGTCTATAAAACTTGCCCCATTGATCAACATGGTTTCTGCCTGCGCAACGATCTCGCTTTCGTCTTTGTATTTGCCACCGTCATAGAAGGAGTCGGGAGTAATATTGATTATCCCCATTACCCTGGGGGTACCTAGGTCCACTAAATTTCCTTTGCAGTTAACGGTCATGTTTTTTATGTGATAAAAGGGAGCAAAACTTTTGGCGGTAAAGTTTAAATCTCGATTTTTGAATAGTTTAAAATTTTAAGCGAAATTTACACAAATTAGAAAGATTAAATGCAGAATACTTCCGAGCAATACAATGCCGTTATCAAAATTTGTAGGGATCTGTTCCTTAAAAAGATGCAAGATTACGGTAGTGCATGGCGAATTCTAAGGCTTCCCTCCCTTACAGATCAGATTTATATCAAGGCCCAGCGCATTAGGAGCCTGCAGGAAAACGAAGTGCGCAAGGTAAATGAGGGCGAGGTTTCCGAGTTTATCGGAATTATTAATTATTCCATTATGGCCCTGATTCAAATTGAAAAAGGGGTTGTTGACCAGCCCGATCTTACCGCTTCGGAAGCAGTGGCCCTGTTTGATAAGCATATTTCCATCACAAAGAATT
>CBFGWQ010000348.1:0-2173 GCA_965652575.1 uncultured Arenibacter sp.
CTCCCCTTACCCCTAATACCCTACCATTTTTATTAGACGTGGTTTTTCTATACTTTTAACAGGCCAGTAAACCACATGCCATATATGAAACCTTTATTTGTACTATTATTTTCTTATCTGTTCTTCTTAAGTACCGTTCACGCCCAAAAGGAGAAATTGAACATCATTGTTTTTATTGCCGACGATGTTAGCTGGGACGACATTGGTTGTTACGGGAATGTACAGGTAAGGACGCCCAACATTGACCAACTTGCCAAAGACGGTCTTAGGTTTGATAATTTCTATTTAACGGCAAGCTCGTGCAGCCCCAGCAGAAACTCCATCATTACCGGGAGATACCCCCACAATACCGGAGCTGCAGAATTGCATACCACCCCTCCCTTACCTATGCTGTCCTTTCCGGAGATATTAAGGAACAACAACTATTATTCCGTGCTGGCCGGCAAGTTCCATATGGGCCCGTATGCCAGACGCGGATTTGATAAGATGTACGAACACCACCAAGAGAATGGGGATGGGGGCGAAGAAAGCTGGGTTGCCTCCCTAAAGGAACGTCCAAAAAACAGCCCCTTTTTCATGTGGTTCGCATCCTACGACGCCCACAGGGATTGGGGACCCAATACATTTACCGGAACACATGCGCCCAATGAACTGCAACCGCCATTTTATTTATCCAATGGTGCAGGAACCAAACAGGATTTGGCCCAATACTATGACGAAATTACAAGGTTCGATTTTTATATCGGAGAAGTGGTCAAGGAACTGAAAGCACAAAAAGAGCTGGACAATACCTTACTAATCGTTATGTCCGATAACGGACGGCCTTTTCCCCATAGTAAGACAAGGGTGAATGACCGCGGTATGAAAACCCCCTTTGTGGTACATTGGCCCAATGGGATAAAAAATAAAAATGTTGCCAGTAAAAGCCTTATAAGTGCCGTGGATATTGCCCCTACACTATTAACACTGGCAGGTATTGATAGTCCCGACCCATTTCAGGGCCATAGTTTTGCCCCCCTTTTAACGGATCCGGACCGGCCCTTTCGCAACTATGTGTTCGCGGAGCACAATTGGCACGATTACGAAGCCCACGAGCGCATGGTCAGGAACAAGGAGTATATGTACATATTGAATTCGAGGCCCATGCAACCACAGAACGGACCTGCAGATGCCGTTGGCAGTGCCTCCTTTAAGGAACTGGAAATCTTAAGGGAGCAGGGAACCCTTTCTGCCATACAGGCCGATGTGTTTATAGTACCCAGGCCCCATGAAGAACTCTATGATTACAGTCGGGACCCACTTCAATTGCTCAATGTGGCCTCGCTTCCCGAATATAGGGAAACCCTAAAAAGTATGGGAAAAATATTGAGGGATTGGATGAGGGAAACTGGCGATAATATCCCGAAAAACCTAACCAAGGACTGGTACCTTAAGGAAGCCGGACCCATAAAAACGGAATTTTATAATATTAGGGGAGAAATGCCCGGACAGAAGTTGAACGCCACCAAAAACAATGCAAAAGGGGCATTTTAATCCCGGCCGCTTGCCAATTACCGGATAATAAATTGGCAGTAGCAGTTTACAGTTGGCAATAAAAAACGGATTTCACTGCCCCTGTCCTTCCCCAACTACGGAGGTTTTATATATTTAAACATTAAACCAATATGCAATGAAATTATTGGCCAAACTGCCGACAAAGGCAGACCTGGCTGCCGGTAGGCAGGGATTTTGAAACGGAAAAAATTCCTTGGCAAAGACCGGATAACAAGTTGGCAGTAGCAGTTTACAGTTGGCAAAAAAACGGATTTCACTGCCCACTGCCTTTCCCCAAGCCCGAAAGTTCCCTATATTTAAAGAATAAAATTCCCATTAAAAATGAGCAAAGAACAATTGACCATCACCGCCAGTATTTTGGCAAAAACCGAAAAGCGCGAATTTGTAAAACAGGCCCTATTAAAACTTATACCTCCCACCCTTAAGGAGGAAGGCTGCCTTAATTATGATCTGCACCAGGACAATGAAAACCCGGACCGTTTTTTCTTCTATGAAAACTGGGCCAGTTATGATGATTGGCAAAAACATAACAAGAGTAGCCATATAGCCGCACACAAAAGGGCTACCGAAGGGGCCATCGTAGAGGTAATTATAGGTCAATTATCCCCGGTAAAGTAAT
>CBFGWQ010000349.1:0-2166 GCA_965652575.1 uncultured Arenibacter sp.
GAATGGTATCACATTTGTTTCATGGCTCATTTCATAGGTATATATCTGTCAAAAGTGGAAAAAAAAACCTAATATAACAACATTTTTCTATTTTTCTTTCTCAGAAAGTTGGTGCATATAAAGCTCTTTGTAGTATCCTGTTACAGAATTTAATTCTTCATGTCTGCCTTGCTGTATTAATTTTCCATCTTCCAAAACTAAAATTTTGTCCGCGTTTTTAGCTGATGAAACCCTATGGCTTACGATGAGGGTAGTCTTGTTTTTGGATTCTTTTTTCAGTTGGTTCAAAATCTCCTCTTCCGTTTCGGTATCAATTGCTGAAAGACAATCGTCAAAGAGGTAGATCTGAGGGTCCTTTAAGAGAGCGCGTGCAATGGAAACCCTTTGTTTTTGTCCCCCGCTCAGAGTGATGCCCCTTTCGCCCAAAATAGTTTCATACTGCTTGTTAAAGCCCATAATATTCGCATGCACTACTGCCTTCTTGGCTACGGCGATAATTTCCCCATCAGTTGAGTTTTCCTTTCCAAACTTAATATTGTTCTTTATGGTATCTGAAAAAAGGAAAGCATCCTGGGGTACCGCCCCTATGGATTGTCTCAGGCTTTGTAGATTTAATTGTCTAATAGGAATATCATCTATCAGAATTTCCCCAGAGTCTATATCGTACAGACGGGCAATTAGATCCAATATGGTCGATTTTCCAGATCCCGTTTTTCCCAATATGGCCACCGTCTCCCCCTTGTTTATGGTAAAGGATATGTTGTTCAGGGCGGTAATGTTGGTATC
Organism: uncultured Arenibacter sp.; assembly: GCA_965652575.1. Taxonomy (GTDB): domain Bacteria; phylum Bacteroidota; class Bacteroidia; order Flavobacteriales; family Flavobacteriaceae; genus Arenibacter. Next base: position 787 of record CBFGWQ010000349.1, read on the forward strand.
CTCGTAGGTGAAGGTTACGTTCTTAAACTCTATTTTACCTTTTATGGGAGTTTCCTCTTTGACAGTGCTTACAATGTTGGGCTCTTCCTTTAAAAACTGATTTATCCTTTTTTGGGAGGCTTCCGCCCGCTGTACTATGGAGGTGACCCAGCCTACAACCGCTACCGGCCATGTGAGCATGTTTACATATAGGATAAACTCGGCAATGATCCCAATAGACGCTATCTCCCCATCAATATATTGTTTGCCGCCAATGTAGATGACGAAAATATTGCTGATCCCTATCAATAGGATCATCAGTGGGAAAAACCAGGCATTCACCTTGGCCAGATCCATACTTTTGTTTTTTCCGTCCAATGCCAGATTTTGCAATTCGGTATTTACCTTGGGTTCCAGTGCATATGCTTTAATAACCGAAATTCCTGAAAAGGACTCCTGGGTAAAAGTGGATAGGGTGGACAAAAATTCTTGTACGATTGTACTGCGTTTGTGGATTATTTTACTGATCTGATAGATCAATACAGAAAGAATAGGTAATGGCAACAATGCATAGAGTGCCAGTATAGGGGCTTTTATCAACATCAACGGAACCAGACAAACAAAAAGGGTGAGGGTTTGAATTCCGTACATAATGGCCGGTCCACCATACAGTCTTACCTGATTCACATCTTCGCTGATCCTGTTCATTAAATCCCCTGTCCTATTTTTTTTGTAAAAATTAAGGCTCAATAGTTGATAATGGTCAAATACCTCGTTCTTTAGATCATATTCAATATACCGGGAAACATTAATAATCGTCTGCCTCATCAGAAATGTAAAAAAACCGGACAACAATGCTGCTCCCACTATTATTAAAATATATTCCAAAAGCATCTCCTTGGCTTCGGCCTTAAGAATGTCGTTACCGATAAATCTTTCAACAACTTCGATTGATTTTTTTACATAAGACGGCATGACCAATTGAAAGATACGGGCTATCATGGTAATCAATATGCCAACAAGGAGCTTAAATCGGTATTTTCTAAAATATTTATTGAGATGTTGAAGTTCTTTCATTGGATTATGAAACAGAAATTGCAGGAATTTGGATTACAATTCGGCAAAGATAGTTTTTTGGATCCAAACCAAATGTTATAGAACACATAAGATAGTACCCATTGAACTTATCTTGACTTTTTGTTTTCAACCGAAAAGTTATGCTTTTGTGTCCTAATGAAGGCTTTTTGGAGCAGCATAGCAGCGCTACGGTGAGATAAAAAGACAAAATTAGGGTGCAAAATGATGATCTTGAAGGTAATAGAAAAAGTCAAGATGAGTTCATTAAGGTAGTTAGGATTATAAAATATAATCCTATTTTTGTACCCGAATTTATTTATCTTA
>CBFGWQ010000350.1:0-2143 GCA_965652575.1 uncultured Arenibacter sp.
AAATACATAATTTTAAAAAGTATCAAATAATATTATTTATATAATTATATTTTATTTGTAATATTGTTGCAGAATTATTGCAACAAGTATTGTCATGGGCAAAAGAATTACCATTTACGATTTGGCAAAAACGCTGGGCGTTTCTGCCGGAACCGTAAGCAGGAGTCTCAACGACCATCCCTCCATTAGCCCAAAGACCAAGGAAAAGGTAATCTCCATAGCCAATGAACTGGGTTATAAAACCAATAAGTTTGCGGTAAACCTTAGCAAGCAAAAATCAAATACCATTGGGGTCATTGTCCCCAAATTAAATTCCATATTTATGTCCACCGTATTGGCAGGGATCGAAAAAATAGCCAATGAGGCCGGCTATAATTTGATCATTAGCCAATCCCTGGAATCCATGGAAAAAGAGAAAATAAACGCTAAGACCCTCTACGATAGCGGAGTGGACGCCCTCTTGGTATCCTTGGCCTACGACACTTCAAATTTTGACCATTTTGCCCATTACATCCGGAACAAAATACCACTCATTTTTATTGACAGGGTACACAATCTACCCAATTGTTCCACCATAATAATCAACAATAGACTTGCCGGTTTTGAAGCTACGGAACATTTAATAACACAAGGCTGCAAAAACCTACTTTATATAGGAGGCAACATAAAACGAAACGTATACCTGGACAGGCAACAAGGATTTAGGGATGCTCTGGAAAAACATCAATTGGATTTTGACAAGTCCCATTTCCTGGAAAGTGATCTAAGTCCCGATGAGGTGGATACCGTGATTAAATATATAGGAAATTTGAAAAATCCGGTAGACGGACTTTTCGTAGCCAGTGACAACTTTGCCGTACATATTATTAAGGCATTAAAAAAAGAGCATTATAAAATTCCGCAGGACATAAAAATAGTAGGCTTTAACAATGACCCGATATCGGATTTGGTTACCCCCACTTTAACCACCATAGATTACCCCGGATACGAAATGGGTATTTTGGCAGGACAAAGTATTATAAGCCACTTAAATGGCGGTATCAATTTACAACCAGCCAATGCCATCACCCTAAGGCATAAATTAATCATAAGAGAATCAACACTTAAATAAATATTAACAATGAACAAAGTAATTTTTACCCTGCTTAGCCTTCTTTTTGTTGGAACCATTTCCGCCCAAGGACTCCAGGAATTTCCAATAACGGAACAATGGCTTGCCAAAATAGAATCGTTGGCACCGACCGCACCCAGGGTCAAGTCCGATGTAAAGAAGATAATGGTTTTTTCCCAACACACAGGATTTTACCATTGGACCATTCCCCACAATGATGAAATGCTGAAAATTTTGGCTGCCAAATCGGGTGCCTTTGAGATTACCATTGCCAGGGACATAGACAGCTTCGAGAAAAAGAATTTAAAGCAATACGATGCCGTAATCCTGAACAATTCCAATCCTGCAGGGCCTAAACGCGACCTATTTTGGGACCTCCTCAAGAAAAATTCCAACCTCAACGATCATAGGATTGCCGAATTATCCCGGCAATACGAAAAGACCCTGATGGACTACGTATCGAAAGGGGGCGGACTAATGATACTACATGGGGCCATTACCGTACAGAACAACTCCAAGGAGTTCAGCAAGATGGTCGGCGGCAGTTTTGACTATCACCCCAAACAACAGGAAATGCATTTAAAGGAAGTAAATCCGGACCACCCTATGGTACAGGCCTTTAAAGGAAAAGGGGTTACCCATGTGGACGAGCCCTATTTCTTTAACAATGCCTATTCCGATTATAATTTTAGACCGCTATTGTACATCGAAGCGGACAAGCTTGAAGGTCTTAAAAAGGAAGTCAGTGACAATACCATATACGTATCATGGATAAAGCGATATGGTAAGGGTAGGGTTTTTTACACCTCTCCATCCCACAATGCCCAAAGTATGGACAATCCGGAATTGTTGCAGTTCTTTTTGGATGGCATGCAATACGTTGTGGGGGACCTTAAATGTGATGATAGCCCTATCGGGGTAAATTAGTGGGCAGGAACTTGTTAAAAGTTGAAAGTTCAGCTTAGTATTGAGTACATAGTATTGAGTATTGAGATTGAAGAGTATTCAGTTGGCAGTGGCAGTTGGCAGGGA
>CBFGWQ010000351.1:0-2135 GCA_965652575.1 uncultured Arenibacter sp.
TTTTTATTTTGGCCGGTACCGGGCAATAAATGAACTAATTTTGCAAATATACATTACGGGACGATTCATAACATCCAAATTGAAAAATGACTAATAAAATGCAAATTACCAATACTATTTTAATGGTGCGCCCGGTGAATTTTCGGATGAACGAGCAAACCGCAGTAAATAACTATTTTCAGGAGGACCTGGATTTAAAAAATCAGGTAATAAATCTGAGGGCTCAGGAAGAGTTTGATGCTTTTGTACAGGTATTAAGGGAAAAGGGAGTAAATGTTGTCGTTGTAGAGGACAGGAAGGATTTGGATGCCCCGGATTCCATATTTCCCAATAATTGGGTTTCTTTCCACGCCGATGGAACAGTGGGGCTTTACCCAATGTTTGCAGAGAATAGGAGAAATGAACGCCGGGAAGATATTCTTGCACTATTGGAGCAGCGGGGATTTGTTATAGAGAATGTAATGGACTATACCTTGGCCGAGGAGGAAGGATATTTTTTGGAAGGTACCGGCAGTGTTGTGTTGGATAGGGTAAATGAAAAGGCTTATTGCGCCCTTTCCGACAGGGCGGATGAGGATCTGTTTATTGAATTTTGTGAAGATTTTGAATATACTCCTGTCGTATTCACCGCTAATCAAACCGTGGCGGGCGTACGAAAACCTATATATCATACCAATGTAATGATGTGTGTGGCAGAAACTTTTGCCGTTATCTGTTTGGATTCCATTGACGATAAAAAGGAAAAACAGAATGTTGTAAGCCATTTAAAACAAGATGGAAAAGAGATCATAACCATTTCTGAAAAGCAAATGCACCATTTTGCAGGGAATATGCTACAGGTCCTGGGAATGGGTGAAAAGCGATATTTGGTAATGGGCACGGCGGCGTACAATAGTTTAAGACCCCAACAGCTTCAGGCTTTAGAGAAACATTCCGATATTATACATAGCTCTTTGGATACCATAGAAACCTGTGGCGGAGGAAGTGCCCGGTGCATGATGGCAGAGGTGTTCCTGCCTAAGAATTGATTGTTTTATTGATGAAAGCTATATTAGGCCCAAAGTTTTATGGACAGTTTTTGGTATTGGCCAAGGCCTATTATAGGTCCTCTATACTGGTAGGGGCATTGTCCGCCCTATGGCCCAATAATTTTGTAAAAAATTTCTGAATGGCCTTGGTGTCCGATTTTATTTTGACAAAATACTGGTCCCTATAAATGGTATATAGGCCAAGATCGGTCTTGTAGAGGGTAAATTTGTAGTACGGAACAACCAAACCAAAGGTTTCCAATAGGGCCCTAAAGCGAATTATGATCCCTTTTGGACGCAATTCTATTGTGCAGGTGTTGGTGTTGTTGTCCAGAATCAATAGATTTTTAATTTCAATGCTACTATCTACAATGAATAATTTGGGAGATCCAATTCCGTCCAAGGCCAAGCGTTCCCTTAAAGTAAAAGGTTTGCCTACTTCTTCATCTATTTTTTTTGTAATTTCTTTATTGTTATAGGAGACGTTCAGCAACATAAACTTTACGGATATCCGGATTAAATCATCACAAGGGGGTACTTTGGGTCCCATTAGGATTATAAAGTTAAAAAAATCCTCCATCTTTGTGGTCTACTTGTCCCGAACAATAAGGGGAAAGAATAAAATTTGCGTAATTTTGCAGCCGTAAACGCCGAAATTAATGAACATTCAAGAAGTCCTTTTACAAAAGATAAAGGAAGCCATTGCCTCTATTTATAAAGTTGAATTGCCCACCGTGGAATTTCAACCTACGCGAAAAGATTTTGAAGGTGATATTACTGTGGTTATTTTTCCCATGTTGCGGTTTGTAAAGGGAAATCCGGTACAAATAGGAGAGCAAATAGGACGGTTCCTGAAAGATGAAGTGGTAGAGGTGACCAATTTTAATGTGATCAAAGGATTTTTGAATATTATCATTAGTAATGAATATTACCTCAATTTTTTCGAAGGAATAAGAAATTTACAGGATTTTGGTTTTGTTTCCCAAAGTACCAAGGAGGCCATAATGGTGGAATATTCCTCGCCCAATACCAATAAACCACTCCATTTGGGACATGTCCGAAACAATTTGTTGGGGTATTCCGTAGCAGAAATCTTAAAAGCTTCCG
>CBFGWQ010000352.1:0-2130 GCA_965652575.1 uncultured Arenibacter sp.
TTATAGATTGGAAACCGTTTTTTCCAAAATGGCCCTGATCCGATGCTTTAGAATTTCGGGCTCTATAATTTCGGCATAATCTCCAAACATCAGATACCACCTGGGAAATCCGTGTTCCAAATCCGATGCCATAAAGGTCATCTCAACCTTGTTGCCGTTAACCTTTTCCGAAATAAAGCCATAATGCTTTCTGCTACCGTTAATATATCTGGCAATGTTTTTATCTACCGATATCCTCACTTTTATTTTTTGAATATTCACATTTTTAACCAAGTGCCCATCCAAACTCCCATGCTCTCTTGTAAAGGTGAGCGTGGTTCTGGCTATGTCCAGCATCCGGTCCGTTCTAAATTGTCTATAATCCTTTCTATGGTGGCAATATCCCAGCACGTACCAAAAATTATTTTCATGGAACAATCCTACGGGTTCAATATGCCGATCGGAAGGGCGTTCGCTCTGCAAGGAGTGGTATCTTAAAAATACCTGCTTTTTTTCTGCTATACTTTCAATAAGGATTTCGAGGGCATTCGGCAAATCTTCATTGAACAGCTGTTGTGAAGGGTCTACGGAAATTTGGGATTCCAAGGCGGAAATCAAATCTTTTTCACGCCCTCTTAGAACCGACTTTAGTTTGAACATAGCGGACTCATAGTAGCCGCCAAGGGACTTGTCCATAAACTTTTGCATTAGTTTTTCGGCCGCCACAAAGCTCCCGACTTCCTCACGGGTGAACATGACAGGAGGCAGTCGATAGCCTTCCATGATGGAGTAGCCAATACCGGCTTCACTGATTATAGGTACGCCCGAGGCTTCAAGAGTTCTAATGTCCCTGTATATAGTGCGTAAACTAACCTCAAATCGGTCCGCCAATTCCTGGGCCTTCACAATGCGTTTGGATTGTAACTGCACCAAGATAGCCACTATGCGATCAAAACGATTTACCGTATCTCTACCCATAACTACCTGACATAAATTCCAAAGATAGGACTTCAAATAAAAGTAAACCCCAAAAATCGATTTTGCTTTGTACATAGGGTTAGTGGTTTCACTGGTTTAAATTTCACCTACCGATATTTTCAAAATCAGTTTACAAATTAAAGGAGACCAGGTGACAACCTATTGTCAACATTGTTTTTATTAGGGGTAAATGTGTTGTAATTATTTGATGATTAGAATATTAAATATTTTTAAAAAATTATTTTTTACTACTGACATAGGGCTGTCACACCCCAAACTTAATTTTGGTCAAGAAATAGTAATCACTTAAAAAAATAGAACTATGCACACTACATTGAACAAGGCCCCACAAGTTATTTCATCACAGGAATTGTTGGATCATTGGCAAGGGCACAGGGCACTGACACGGAGAGTTATTGAAGCATTTCCCGAGGAAGCCTTTTTTAACCACACTATTGGGGGAATGAGAACGTTTGCCGAAATGGTTATGGAACTATTGGGAATTGCCGGACCGGGTATAAAGGAAATTGCTACGGGGAATACGGCTCCTCTTAACGAGCATCTGGAACACGATAATAAAAAGGACAGATTATTGGAACTTTGGGACAAGGCTACCACAGAAATCAATACGTTTTGGCCCCAGATCAAGGAAGAACAATTTCAACGGAACATCAAAATTTTTGGGCAGTATGAAGGTACGGTACAATCTTCCATTTTCTACTTTATAGACAATGAAATACACCATCGGGGACAGGGTTATGTCTATTTAAGGTCTTTGGGAATAGCACCTCCCGCCTTTTATGAACGCTAGTAATATTGTGGTATGAAAGAAGTATTGGTATTTAAGACGTCAATTAGCAATAGACGTGAAGTGAAAGTCTTGAAACCGGATCTGAACAAATTGATTGCCAAAAAGGGGTACTGGAATTTTGATCTGGAGGATTGCGACAATATCCTCCGGGTCGAAACCCATATGGTCCCGGCAATTTCCATAACAAAACTGTTGAACGGTCACGGATTTCTTTGCGAGGAATTACAGCATTAAGGCGGTGTAGTCACTTCGACAGAGCGAAGGATGAGCGACGGGAAGTCGCACATATTATTTTTTATGGCAATGTATATTTTTCTTGCCCAATGACGATAAATTATTCTGGCAATTGATGTTTACAATGA
>CBFGWQ010000353.1:0-2104 GCA_965652575.1 uncultured Arenibacter sp.
TATTTTAATTTAATTTTACCCGTTAAAATTTGGATCTATGAATCCTTCAGCCTCTGGTTGGATAGATAAATTTGGGTATCTAGTAAAGGACAAAAACGATTATTTTGGTTCCTTTGAAGATCTATACGCCCTTCTAAAAGGTACAGGCTTTGTTTATGGGATCAATCTGGACATTCCTCCCTTTATCATAAAGGAGGTTCCTTTGTCGGAAGATGAAAAAGCGAAGATCAACTTAATCACCGCGCTCTATTTTACCTATAAGCTTAAAAACAAGGAGCCCGATTTTGAAGCTTTCCTAGGGTCCATTTTCATGTTTTATAAAGAGTTGGGGATAAACAGGATTTCCTTTTTAAATAAATTCCTGACAGGCAAGAAAACGTCTTCCAAACTGGAACATCTCTTAAATTCCAGAATATATCTGGAAGATAATGTTATCAGCAAGACCTTCAACAACATTATAACCAATTCGCTGCTTTTCATAGATGTCCTTAGCTTCAAAAGATATCTTGAAGGGGAAACATCCATAAAGGAATATGCCCAAGGTCTGGAACATATCACCATAAACATTACCTATCATACCTTAAATTCCAAAGAGCAAAACAAGAGTGACGAAAAACTGGCGCAACTTTTCGCCTCTTCCCTCACCTTTATTGAAAGTGTAAAACAGGATTTTGACGGCTCCTATAGATACCAATTGGTCAACAAATATTCCCCTTCGGAAAATAGGTATTTCCTGGATGTCGCCTGCTTAACGGTGTGGGAAGACCGGTCATTGGATTACACCGAATCGGACTTTATTTTTGGCTTGGGAAGGGACCTTGGTTTTGTCCAAAATGATATAGCAAAATCGTTATTGGATGTTACCGGATTTTTTCAATTGAATGCCGACAAAATTCCCCATCTAAAAGACCACAATCTGGCCGTTCAATTTTACGATAGCATGTCCAAAATTGTAAACAAACTAATCCTCAGAAACAGCAAACGACTACAGAAAGAACTTTCCGAAAGCAAGGAACTCGTCACCCTATTATCCAAATCCACGGTAAAAGATCTTAGCCCGGAAGAGAAGAAAAAAGTACAAAATCATTTAATCGATATTTTTAAAAGTATTCCTTCATTAGCGATTTTTATACTTCCCGGAGGAGCGGTTTTGTTGCCGATATTCATTAAATTAATTCCTAAACTGCTCCCTTCCTCATTTGACGACAACAGGGTTGAAAAATAGCCCCAAATTGCTTGAAAACACTACTATAAGAAAAATCTATGTGCAATATTTTTTATACTTAAATTATTAAAATTCAATTTATTACAATAATTTAAACAAACCATAACTTAAAGTACTTTACCCTTTCCCCACTTACCACAATCTCCTGTTCATTAAAGCGGTTTAATTTGATTTCCAGCCTAGTGTCATGTCAATGCTACTGTGTCGTTTAAGTCGCCGATATTTTTAATCCGGGCAAGACAAAAAAATGTTGCATAGCCGTAGCTACGGAACTGTTTTTTAACGAAGGCCAGGTGAAAAAGAACAAGACTTGGGATAGCTAAAGTAGGGTTGACAGGACACTAGAATTGGCGCAAGAAACGATGTCTTTTATATGATTTATATTTACATAGAATTTTCTGCTCACGCGAAAAAAGGAATTGGGATGGAGTTCCGATTCCAAGTTCCCCAAAGTGCGATCTGGAAGATAATTCCCTCCATCGGTTATGGACACATAAGCATCCAGGAACTTCATTGCACAATTATGTCTTACCAAGAAATACCAAAAAAATCGGAGCTATCTAAAATTTTATGGGATGAACCGAAGATGCAATAAACATAAAAGAGGACGCACCCCTACGTCCTCTTTTGAAGTTTTAAAAAATAGTTTCTTACAAAACGTATTTTTCAAGTCTTAACTTATGAACGCTAAATTTAACATTTATTCCCCTAGGAATCGCACTTTTTTGAAAAAAAATTAACCCAAACCACAAATTTTCATATTCCCATTAAGGATATTTACCCAAATACAGAAGCGCCACTCCCACAGAATGGGACTTTAACGAATTAAACGACAACTAAAAAGGCAGACAACAAAAACATGTAATTGCAGATTAATAC
>CBFGWQ010000354.1:0-2063 GCA_965652575.1 uncultured Arenibacter sp.
AGGCTGGATCCACCCCTTTTTGGCGCGCTAAAATAGCTCCGTTCCAAGGCACTTTTTACCTTTCATGGACACGGCAATATACGCTCCGGGATCCCTTGTGGAAAACGAAACCAAAATGCAGTTTCCCTATGAAGCTATTTTTTTCCATAGGAATATTTGCATAAACACAACAATTGTTCCTGGTCCCCAAGTTGGTTCATTGGTACAAAGACGTGGAAAACACCGGTTTTAGAGCCTTCAATATCATAGCAAATACCATATCGCTCAATTATAGGTCCATCCAGAACCTTTATATTCTCTTGCGTGCCGACCAATTTTACATTGAACAAAGGTTCCTTGCCGGCAGGGTGCAAAAACTGGTTGGCCGTGGAGAAAAGGTAGCGGGGTCCGGTAACGCCCTCCGCTACGGCAGTTTCCGGGACCAATATGGCTATGTTTTTCATTCTATATAAGTCTTTTCCCAATTCGTTCTATCGTTTTCCAATTGCGGGTGGTCATATCCCTTCCATAATATTTTTCAAGGGCTTCCATCGCTTTTGGGGTTTTTGACACCGAAAGGTCCAGAACACTAAATATAGTGTTGTCTCTCTTTTCTATAATTTCAAAGGAATCGTCAAGGCTTCTCCAAGGTAGCTTTAATTTGGCCTCGTGATCCTTATACAAAAATGAAACATACAATCGAATATCCTTGGTGATATTTAGGTCTTTGAACGGGTTGTTATTGAGCAATTCGCTGATCGTTCCAAATTCTATGATGACTGTTGGAATTGGAAATCCAAAGGCTTTTCCCAGACAATCCGTTATTTTTTCTTCGAGCTGGTCTTGGTCGGTATCAAAAATAACGTTTCCGGAATTAAGTATTGTTTCTATATTGCCAAAACCGAGCTTCTCCATTTCTTTGCGCAAGTCGGCCATGGGAACCTTATGATGGCCGCCCACATTGATGCCGCGTAAAAAGGCGATATATGTTTCTTTTGATTTCATTTAATTGAGTGCCTTTGCCACCGCCAACTTCCTATTATAAGAGCATGTTTAAAAAGGATTGATTGTAGCGAAAAATGATGATTTTTGTTCCGTATGAAGGCTTTTTTGAGCTGCATAGCCATAGCTATGGAGAGATAAAAAGACAAAATATGGGGCAAAAAGGGCATTTTTTTAGCCAATTGAATTCTTTTTAAACATGCTCTAATTCATTTCACATTCCAAATATAATAAAATCGTTTGGCGGAATCCACCCTTTTAAATACCGTTATTACTTCCCATAAATTAATTGTTTCCTTCCCACCTTTCTATGTACCAAAAGCAAGGGAATGGACCAAATTATTACATTCCTCACGTTTAACGGCAATTGTAGGGAGGCGATAAGGTTTTATCGTAGTTGTATCGGCGGAGAGCTTGAAGTATGGACATTGGCGGAAACACCCGAAAGTGACAAATTTCCCCATGATTATAAAAAACTTGTAGTGAATGCCCGTCTGAAAAAAGATAATATGCTTCTTATGGGTACCGATTTGCGCGACGATGAACTTGTAAGGGGCAATCTCTATGGTGGCCCGATGTAGGGTCCATGTACCCAACATTCAATGCGGATATGTTCAAGGGTACGCCCATGGAGGAACAGTACCTAAGCTATGGCAATGACGCAGAGGATTTCCCCAGCTTTGTAAAAAAGGTCATTGGTATCGACTTGGAACCCTATGATTGGTCGGAGGAGGTAAAGAACATTAAAGTACCTATTTTCATGGATATTGGCGATGCCGATGGGGTTCGGTATGAGCATGCGCTTAGCCTGTTCCGTGCTAAAGGCGGTGGCAAAATGGGTGATATACACAGACTGCCAAAGTCTAGGTTGGCCATTCTGCCCGGTACCACCCATATTGGTATGATGTAAAAAACGGATTTGCTGATACCCATGGTCACGGACTTTTTGGATTCGGACCTCAATGCACCGCCCCCTACATTCTGACGCCATTCTTGGGGACTGGGTGAAAAGACTGACCACCATCCTCGAACATCGTTGATGGCCATGAAAACTTAAGTTGGCGATTTTTCTACATCTATGG
>CBFGWQ010000355.1:0-2020 GCA_965652575.1 uncultured Arenibacter sp.
GTTGTGGACTGGGCAAAAATCAAAATCCATGGTATGGTAAACGTAGAAACGACTATGCATGGTTCAAAGTCGGTTTAAATAAAACAGTACTTTGGGCTAACCAGATTTAATTCTATTTTGCTGTAAGCAAGCAGAAAAACCAACGGTCTGGCCTTTTGGGCAAAGCAAATAAGGACTTTTGAACAAAATTGATCAAAGAATCCCTTCCTACTTTTGTCCTGAACAAATAAAATTAAAAATGGGACAGATTGCTTATCAAGGAGCTTTACAGAAACCGATAGGTTCGGGCTTCGACACAAAATCAACCTCAACTGAAGTAATTAAAGGAATTGACCTTTCAGGAAAAGTTGCCATTGTAACAGGTGGTAACACAGGTATTGGTCTGGAAACGGTAAAAACATTGGCAATCGCAGGTGCCAGAGTAATCGTTCCTGCAAGGGACATTGGAAAGGCAAAGAAAAATTTAGAAGGCATTCCAAATGTTGAAATAGAACAAATGGATTTAATGAACCCTAATTCTATAGACAGGTTTGCAGAAAAATTTATGGCATCAGCTAGGCCACTTCATTTGCTTATCAACAATGCAGGTATTATGTGGGTGCCATTTCGTAGGGATAGTCGTGGTATAGAATCACAATTGGCAACCAATTATCTGGCCCAATTCCAACTCACCGCAAGATTGTGGATGGCCCTAAAACAGGCAAATGGAGCAAGGGTCGTCAATGTTTCATCGCAGGGGCATCAATTTGCACCATTTGATTTTGAAGACCCAAATTTTGAACATCGTGAATATGAAACCTTGTTGGGTTATGGACAATCCAAAACAGCTGTAAACTTATTTTCACTTGAATTGGACAATCGCGCCAAAGCTCATAATGTGAGAGTATTCTCATTGCATCCAGGAGCTATTGGAGGTACGGAATTAGGAAGGGAAGCTTCTCTTGAATTGTGGCAAAAAATGGGATTCTGTGATTTAGGGGGCAATATCCTACCTGAAATAGCAGCATCGCTAAAGACTATTCCACAGGGAGCGGCTACCACGGTTTGGTGCGCCACTTCCCCGATGCTAAATAATATCGGAGGCGTTTATTGTGAGGATGTGGAAATTGCAAAAATAGCTTCCGACAAATCAACAACCAGTGGGGTAATGCTTTATTCTGTAGATGGGAACAAGGCTAAAAGGCTTTGGAAATTAAGCGAGGAAATGACAGGTATTTCGTTTGACCTTAAATAAAATTCTATATCTTAAACTTTGTTTAAAAAAATTAAATTCAACCATTTTTTTGCATTACCACCTAATTGTGAATGGATAAATGGAGTATAAGGCTAAATATATCACGGATGAAATAAAACTCTCCTGCTACGAGGACAAGTTTTTCAAGTCGGACATAATGTTTGAGCACCATATGTTGATTTGGTTTATTTCGGGAGAGACTAAAATAGTACAGGCCGATGCTACCTATGTTTTTAAAGAGGGTGATATATTTCTTATACCAAGAAACCAATTGGCTACCATTATTAATTATCCAAAAAATGGACGGCCACATAAAACAGTGGTAATGCACTTGTCTACCGAAAGATTAAGGGAATATTACAAGAATTTGAATATTGAATCAAGTGCCTTGGAACGACAAAAAATATACATCTATAACAATCATCCTTTATTGGAAAGTTGTTTGGCTTCATTGATTCCTTATTTTGAAATGACAGGACTTCCAAATGACATCGCATCACTAAAAATTACGGAAGCAATTAGCATTATAAGGACAATAGATAAAAAAATAGATAATGTATTGGCAAATTTTGAAGAACCGGGAAAAATTGATTTGGTCGGTTACATGGAAAAAAACTTTATGTTTAATTTGCCTTTAGAAAAATTCAGCTATTTAACAGGGAGAAGCCTTACCACATTTAAACGGGATTTTAGTAAATATTTCAGCACCACACCACAACGTTGGCTGACCAGAAAACGATTGGAATTGGCGCATTATCAATTGACCGAAAAAAACAAGAAGCCTAT
>CBFGWQ010000356.1:0-1985 GCA_965652575.1 uncultured Arenibacter sp.
TCCTGGCTTTTGTCCGCCAATATTTTCAAGGTTAAAATTTTTCTTCTCGCCCCTCTCACAACCTCTATCAATTCTCCGCTTACCGGGGAAACAAAAAGCATATCCTCTACATTTTTATTGTAAAAAAGTGCCTCCCCTGCCTTTACCTCAGCGCCTTGCTTGACTAATAATTTAGGTGTAATTCCGTGAAAATCCTGAAGATTGATCGCATAAACATTACTTAAAACAGCTTTGGAAACGGTCTTTTCCGCATCACCAATAAGATTAATGTTCAAGCCTTTTTTAATTCGGATGTCTTTAGACATATTTAGTAGACCTTAGGTTATCAAAATTTCGAGCAAATTTACTACTTAATAAAAAGTTTTCATAATTATTACTTATAAATTTAGAGAATAAAAAATTTCTTGAAACCGACCATCCTCGAGGCAGAGCCGTAGAGGTATTTCGCCGAAATTTTGTATTCTGCCCCACCCGGAATTGCGAAAAAGCAATTCCGACCTCCCCCAAGGGGAGGTATTATCAGAAACCCCGAGGCACCCCGATAGCTATCGGGGTCGGGGAATTATAAAGATTAAACCAAGCTTAACTATTTAGGCCTGCTTTTTGCCTATCTTTACGTGAAAATATTACCAAATGAGATTGAATCTTTATTCGATTGCACTGTTTATTTCCTGTCATTTTGCCTTTGCCCAGGTGCAGATGGAAACAAACCCTCCTACAAATATCAAAACGATCGTATTCAAAGGCGACACCGACGACCAATTTCCGGTCGTAAACTTGGGCAGCCCTATTTATCTGGAATTTGATGACCTTCTGGCCAACGAACAGGACTACTATTACAAAATTGTCCATTGCGACTATGACTGGACGCCATCCTCCCTCTTAAAATCCCAATATCTAAACGGAATGGACAATGAACGCATAGTGGATTATGCAAACAGTTACTCCACACTTCAGCCCTATTCCAACTACAAACTTACCATACCCAATGACAATACCGGTTTAAAAGTAAGTGGCAATTACGTATTGGAAATTTACAACGGCCATAACGAACTTCAATTTTCCAGAAGATTTATCGTATATGAGGATAAGGTGACCGTAGGGGCCGTAGTAAAACGCTCCAGGGATTTCAACTATTTAAATGAAAAACAGGTTGTGCAGTTTACCATTAATGCCAATCAGATAAAATTGGTAAACCCCAATAAGGAAGTAAAGGTTGCCATAATACAAAACCACCTGTGGCCCACTGCGATCACCAATATAAGCCCACAGTTCATACTTGGATCGGAACTCGTATATAAATATGACAAGGAAACCAGTTTTTTTGGCGGCAATGAATATTTTAATTTTGACACCAAAGACCTTAGGGCACCAAGTTCCTCGATTTCCAGAATAGCGCTAACAGACCTTTACCACCATTATTTATTTACGGATTATTTTAGGGACGACCGGCCCTATACCTACTACCCCGATGTTAACGGCGATTTTGTGGTAAGAACCCTGCAGGGAGAGGACAGCTCCAGGGAGGCCGAATACAGCTATATCCATTTTGCCCTGCCCTATACGGAAAAAATTGGCCTGAACGATGTATATGTGTTTGGAAAATACAATAATTACGCCCTGGAGGAAGAGAACAAAATGACCTATAATGAGGACACGGGCAATTTGGAGGCCGTTATAAAAATGAAACAAGGATTTTACAACTATAAATATGTATTGAAAAACAATGAAGGTGATATTGACATGAACACTATATCGGGAAATTTTCATTTTACGGAAAATAACTACCTTATCTTGGTATATTATCGGAATTTTGGCGATATCTACGATAGCATTATAGGAGTTGGTTCCACAAACTCCCGATCCATTACCAATTGAACATTGTTCAACCCCTTTCTTTAGATCACGCATTAACTTCATAATCCCCTGGCTTAGTGCATGACAAAATTCTATTCCGTAAGATTTTCCTCAATTTCAGACCCCGA
>CBFGWQ010000357.1:0-1967 GCA_965652575.1 uncultured Arenibacter sp.
CCGATAGCTATCGGGGTCAAGGAATTATAAAAATGAAAAAATTGAAGGATTTAGTAATGTTATATTTCAATGCAACCCTATTACTGTTGTTTATAACTACCGGAATGTTCCTGGGTTGTAAAGCAAATAAAACCAAAGACTACCCGGATCCGGCAACCAATCCGGGATCCAAACTGATGCTACAGGGGGAATGGCTGAAGGATCCGCATGAAATTGATTTTGACGGCCTTCCCAAAATTCCCCTGCAACATGCCGTGGTAAGTGATGTTACTCCGGACGGAGTGAACCAGCATAATTATCTGGCGTACCACAACGGACGCTATTGGATTATGTGGAGCGATGGCCCGGGCGTTGAGGATAGGGTGGGACAAGTAGTAAAATACGCCACCAGTACGGATGGCCTGAATTGGGAGAAACCAAAACTCCTCACCTCCTATCCTGAAGGATCCGGACCGGAATCCCCCAATTACAATACAAGAACGGAACATGGCCTAAGATGGATTTCAAGAGGGTTTTGGGAATATAATGGTGATTTTTTGGCACTGGCTTCATTGGACGAGGCGGCAGGCTTTTTTGGTCCATCCCTAAGCCTCCATGCCTTTAAGTGGAACAATAAAATCCAGGGCTGGGAACCCCATGGGTTGGTAATGGAAAATGCCATCAATAATTTTCCTCCCAAGAAATTACCTTCAGGCGAGTGGCTAATGTCGCGCCGGTCCTTTGACTATGTTGAAAGAGGGGTCGATTTCATGGTAGGGGCCAAAGAGCGTTTTGACCAATGGGAAATCTATCCTGTTTTTGGAACGAGTACGCATTTGGAAGCGGAGGAACCCTACTGGTGGATATTGCCCGACAATGAAAACCTAATGGCACTATTTAGGGACAATAGAAAAAGCGGATACCTGTACCGCTCCTTTTCAACGGACAATGGTCGTACTTGGAGCTCCCCTGTACAAACCAACTTCCCGGATGCCCGATCCAAATTTCATGGCCTGCGATTACAGGATGGGAGATATGTGCTGGTCTCCAATTCCAACCATAAAAAAAGGGACCCACTAACCCTGGCCATAAGTAACGATGGCATGGTCTTTACCAAAATGGGGTATTTGGTGGGAGGGAGACACATAGATTACCCCCATGTACTGGAACACAACGGATACCTATTGATAGCCTTTGCCGGGGATGCCAAGCAGAAAATAGAAGTGGTGAAAGTAAAGATCTCGGATTTGGATGAAATAAAAATGGACTGAATATAAGATTTGATCCCCCATATGATGGGAACTAATAAAATTAAAAACACTATACTGAAAAATACTAAAGGCATATATAATGGGATATATTTTAAAAAAAATTCCGGCTCTTCTACTTTTTATTTTTATTGCTCTAACTGCCAAGGCACAAGCAGATACTGAAAAATTAAATGTGGTATTCATTCTTGCGGACGATCTGGGCTGGTCCGACCTAAGTGGGTATGGCAGCGACCTCCATGAAACCCCCAACTTGGATCGTTTGGCCAAACAGGGAATGAAATTTACAAATGCCTATGCCGCGGCCCCTATATGCACCCCCAGTCGGGCATCTATAATGACGGGGAAATTTCCCGCAAGACTGCATATGACCACCTGGCATGAAAATTCAGGAACCCCGACCCTCAATAACAGGGATAAATTAGTGGCCCCGACCACCGTTGGCAATCTGCCTTTGGAAGAAACCACCATTGCCGAGGCCTTTCAACAAGCCGGCTATTTTACGGCCCATGTGGGCAAGTGGCATTTGGGAGACGCTGCCCATTACCCCCAAACACAGGGGTTTGACGTTAATATTGGAGGAACCATGTGGGGTGCCCCTGACACCTATTGGTCGCCCTTTAGGGGACAAAAATTTCAGAATGAATACAGATATATCCCGGATCTAAGGGAACCATCCCCAAAAGGCAACAATAAAGGACCCAATTACCTCACCGATGT
>CBFGWQ010000358.1:0-1964 GCA_965652575.1 uncultured Arenibacter sp.
TTCTATTTCCGGGGAAATCCTCATGGGTTTAAAGGTTTCCGAGTTGAGCAAACACCATTCGGTTTTGGATTTGACGAGTAATTGATTGTTTTCCTTGTTGTACATTTCCACAATTCTGACACTTACGGGACCTTTGGTCTTATCTATATATGTTCTCATTAAGATAACATCGTCCAATTTTGCCGCACTTTTGTAGGTAATATGGTGGGTCAATACCACCCATACCGTAGTATTGATCAAATCTTTGGACGCTTTGGCCCTCCAATGTTCCTTGGCAATGTCCTGCATCCATTGCACGTATCGAACATTGTTGACATGGTTCAGGTCGTCCAGATCATCCTCTGTTACCTTTATGGTCTTTTCATAAACTGCCATAATTATTTTTTAAGGATGTTTACCTCAAAGAGTTTGTCCCAGTTTTTTCCGGTAACGAAAAAGGTCTTTCTTTCAGGGTGATAGGCTACTCCATTAAGTACGTCCAAGTACTGATGTTGCGTTACTTTTTCCTTTAGGCCGCCGAAGTTGATAACACCCTCTATAGCGCCACTTTTGGCATCTATGATCATCATACTTTCCTTTTGGTAGACATTGGCGTATATTTTTCCATCCACATACTCCAGTTCATTGGCCTTGTTGAAGATGGAGGTGTTGGTTACCGTTTCAAAATGGCCTTCCTCGGCCATAGTAACAGGATTTAAGAACCATATTTTCTCGGTGCCATCACTCTTGAATATCTTGTTGCCGTCGTTGCACAGGCCCCATCCTTCCTTACTTTGGTTGTATTTAAAGCTGTCTATTTTCTTAAAGTCCTTAAGGTCGTAAATGAACCCCGATCCACTTTGCCAAGTGAGTTGATATATTTTATCGTTCAAGATAGTAATGCCCTCACCAAAATAGTTGTTGTCCAAGTCTATTTTCTTTAACACTTTACCGGTTTTATAATCTACCTGTCTCAAAGAGGATTTTCCTTTTTTTCCGGTACTTTCATAAAGCGTATCCTTGTAAAATTCCAAACCTTGGGTATAGGCGTCCATATCATGG
Source organism: uncultured Arenibacter sp. (assembly GCA_965652575.1). Taxonomy (GTDB): domain Bacteria; phylum Bacteroidota; class Bacteroidia; order Flavobacteriales; family Flavobacteriaceae; genus Arenibacter. The sequence goes on from CBFGWQ010000358.1 coordinate 1,042, forward strand.
GGATATACGTTCAGAATCTGGTAGGTGTATATCTCCGGAGCGTGTTCTGCCAATAGTTTGATTCCTTTTGAGACTTCAACGGTTTGGTCATCAAAGCGAATACTTGCGGTTAGGGTTTTGGCCCCGAGTTCCAGTTGGTCCAGCGTAATTTTATTGTTGTTCGGTGTAATTTCCTTATTGTCCAATGTATAGGTAATCTGATCTATTTCCCTATTTTTTAAATTTTTCACCGAGATGCCTACCACCTGATTTTTTTGAAATTCCGTTCGGTTTCCTTCCAGTTGAATTTCGAAGAGTTTGGAGGGGTCGGGATTGCCGTCACAAGCCAAAAAGAACAGGGGAATTATAAATAATAGGTTTAATTTGAAGGCATTCATTTTTAATACGGGTATAATTTAAAATAAAATCTTAGCGGGTAAAGTGCCTGTTTTGCACTATTTTTTTCTTTAATTTTTATAGTTGTCTTATAATCAACTTGCTGTCCAAAAATAAATTTGGCAACTTTATAAGGCAAGATATTTAATAAAATTAAGACCTGAAAACGATTGCAAAAAAATAAAAGATTGTATATTTGCATCGGCAAGTCCTACACGACCAGCTCCTGTAGAATCCCCCAGGGTGGGAACGCAGCAAGGGTATATGGTTGTAGCGGTGCGATGTAGGTAGCTTGCCATTTTTTGTACCCTAAAGCGAAGGTGTTTAGTGTTTTTTGGGATCAGGAACAATTACTGTGTTTATGCAAATATTCTGAAAAAAAAGCTTCATAAAGACACTGCTTTTTGGCTCCGTTTTCCACAAGGGATCCCGGAGCGTATATTGCCGTGTCCATGAAAGGTAAAAAGTGCCTTGGAACGGAGCTGTTTTAACGCACCAAAAAGGGGTGTATCCAGCCTGTTTTTTCCCTATTTGCATATACGGCCTAT
>CBFGWQ010000359.1:0-1947 GCA_965652575.1 uncultured Arenibacter sp.
CGAAAAAGCAATTCCGACCTCCCCCAAGGGGAGGTATGATCGGAAACCCTGCCTCACCGGCAGGCCCAAGGCACCCCGATAGCTATCGGGGTCGGGGAATTATAAAAATAAATTAAAGGTATCCCTTTAAAAGGTAACTTTTCGTGTTTCACCAATTCAATGATTCGGGTTTAAATCGGGATTGGATTTAGCAGGTATGGATACTCCTATTTCCTTTTAATTTTTATAGTCCTTCTCGGTGAGGCTTAACAACACGGATTCTTGCCATGCCCTCATCTGCTTCTCCAAATCGAGGGCAATGTCCGGGTATTCTTCAATAAGGTTTTTGGTTTCCCCTGGATCTTTGTGCACATTATAAAGTGCTTTGACCACTTTCCCGCTGCGGTCGTCCATAATAAGTTTATATTCATTGTCCAGTATGGAACGGTTTCCCAAATAATCCCTTTCATCGATTTTGGGATGATGGAAATTCTTAAAGGACCTGGTAAACTTACCTTCCGAAATCTTGGCCAAGGGTGTGGTACCTTCCTGTAATTCGGGCGCGATGTATGGGTCTTTATCATCCAAATGTCCCGTATCAAAATTCCAAAATTGGATCGGTTTTGAGCGTTCCTTTGCTTTTCCCCTGATTACGGGCATAAGACTGATACCATCCAAAGGTCTTTCGGGGGGGGCTACGCCCGCCACTTCACAAACCGTTAAGAAAATATCCGTGGTCACCGCATTGAACCCGGATATAAACCCTTTTTTTATTTCTTGGGGCCACTCAATAATTCCAGGCACTTTTGTTCCCCCTTCATATAGAGTGCCCTTTAAACCCTTTAATCGGGAGTTGTACAGCCCACTGGCAGGAATTCCGTTATCGCCACAATACCAGATCAGGGTGTTTTCCTTGATCCCTTCCTTCTCCAGATAGGACCTTAGCTTTCCTATGGCCCGATCCATAGCCGTTATTTCCGCATACCGGGCAGGGAGCACCGAATCCAACGGCCTTTTAACCTGTTTTCCCGTTTTCAATGAAGTAATTTGCACATAGGTATTGCCCAAACTGTCCGGAAGGTCTTGATAGCGGGCCAAATCTTCGGGCAAAGCCTCATAAGGTTCGTGGGGAGAACCAAACCACACTATGGAAAAAAAAGGCCTCCCGCCCTGCTTGGCCTTATCAATAAAAGAAATGGTTTCGTCAATGACAACTTCCGAGCCTTCACCTAATATCTGAACGGGGGGAGCTCCATTTCTGGAAAGTACCGGGTCTATCTCAAAGAAATTATCATGTGATGCCCAAGTATCGAATCCCATGGCTCCCGGATTGGTGGGGGACTCTTTCTTTACCGGCCCCAGATGCCACTTGCCAAAGTGTGCCGTAGTGTATCCGGCTTCCTTAAGCAACCGGGCAATGGATATTTCCTCTGGCCGAATGGACCATCCCGGAGTGTATGTGCCATATCGATTTGGATGCCGACCTGTAATGATACTGCCCCGCGTTGGGGAACATGTGGGATGTGCGGAATAAAACCGATCCAACACCAATCCTTTTTTTGCCATATCGTCCAAAACAGGTGTTTGGATAAAAGGGTGATGGTTGTAACCCGTTTCTTCCCATCCATGGTCATCACCCATCAACAAGATGATATTGGTAGTTGCTTGCGGGCCTTCTTCTTTTACAATTTTTGATGGCTTTGAGGTGCAACTAAACCCGCAAAAAGCGATACCCCCCAAAAAAAAGATCATATGTATTTTGTTTTTCATCGTAAAATCTATTAGTATTATGAATAAGGTTAACCTATATATTATTCTATTGGGCCATCTGTGGAGAAAGGCCTAATTTTGATGCTGCTGAACCACAGCGGGTAGTCGTAATCCTGTAAAACAATGTGATCTTCGGCCGCTTTTGCGAAATCTTCTTTACCGGAAAATTTGGAACCGGTTATCAAAGTTGCCCATTCC
>CBFGWQ010000360.1:0-1932 GCA_965652575.1 uncultured Arenibacter sp.
GCTAACGGTTCGTTCATAATGTAAAAATAAAACATTTATAGGGATGACAATTTATCCGAAATAGGATTCTTGGCCAGACTATTGAATAAAGTCTTATATTTTCGTTGGGATGTATTGATTGAATGATTTTAATAAAAAATGGTTGGAAGGTAGTGTTAAAAGATACCGGTAATATGATTGGGACTATAGAATAGAATGGTATATTGCCAATTTCGGAGAACACACCCCCGGCCCCTCTCAAGAGGGGAGTTGAAAGTAACATTGGATTTTAAAAAGGTTGAAATGTAGTGTCCAATAATTTCTCCTCTTTGGAGAGGTGTAGAAAAGTAACTTTACGGCCAAGGAGGACTAACAAGAATATTGCATAATTAATTATTTTTCCCACATGACAGAGAGCAATTATTTCAAATTTTCCAACTGGGTAATAGTATTTCCTTTACTGGCGGTACTTTCTATCTGGACCGTGTATTGGTTTGAAATTCGGTTTCAGGTCAATTTTAACGATTATGGCGTTTATCCAAGGACCTTAAAGGGACTGAGGGGGATTGTCCTTAGTCCGTTTATACATTCGTCCGTAGAGCATCTTTATAATAATACTATTCCAATGGCCATTCTTACGGCATCCCTCGCCTATTTTTATAGGGATATAGCCTTAAAAGTATTGTTTTGGGGAATCCTGTTATCGGGAGCCATAACTTGGCTCATAGGAAGACCATCCTATCATATTGGAGCCAGTGGTTTGATCTATGTCTTGGTGAGCTTTATTTTTTTTAAAGGGATTTTATCCAAGCATTATCGCTTGGTGGCCCTCTCTTTGATGGTGGTATTTATTTATGGCAGTTTATTGTGGTACATTTTTCCCGTTGAGGACGGAATCTCTTGGGAGGGGCATTTAGGTGGATTTATTACAGGTATATTTTTGGCGTTTGCCATAAAGGCCCCTCTGCCCAAATTGAAAAAGTATGAATGGGAAAGGGAGGATTACGATGAGGAAGCGGATGAATTTTTAAAACATTTTGATGAACATGGGAATTTTATTGAGAGCAGGTCTTCTGATCAAGAGGAAGACATTGTCATTAAATATCATTTCAAAAAAGATATGGGGGAAGGGAAAGGAGATCATTAAATAAACATTGTCCGGTCTTGGTCGGCCCAATTTTCAAATCGGTCAATTTCCAAATTGTTACATTGCTACATTAACTCCGTTGCCTTACGGCTTCGTAAAGGAAAACCCCACAGGCCACCGAAACATTTAGTGAACCAATTTCGCCCAATAAGGGAAGCTTTGCCATTTGGTCCGCAGCTTTTAGAATGGATGGGGAGATGCCTATATCTTCGGAACCCATTATAACGGCACATGGTTCCTTAAAGGAAACTTCGTATATGGTTTTTTCCGTTTTTTCGGTGGCGGCAATCACCTTTATTCCTGATGCCTGTAAATAGAATACGGCATCCTTTATATGGTCTATCTTGGCGATCGGCACTCGAAAAGCGGCTCCTGCAGAGGTTTTAATAGTGTCTGCAGTAACCGGGGCAGCTCCCTTTTTCTGGATAATTATACCATCTACCCCTGTACATTCGGCCGTTCTTATGATGGCTCCAAAGTTGCGCACATCCGATAGCTGGTCCAATAATAGGAATAGGGGAGTGGTTTTGACCTCCAATGTTCTTTCGACCAATTCTTCCACCGTTAAAAAGGCGATAGGGGATATATGGGCTACAACGCCCTGATGATTGCTTTTGGTAAGCCTGTTCAATTTTTCAATGGGTACATAGGAGGCAGTAATTCCGTTTTTGCGGATCAGTGTTTCCATATCCCTGGACAGGTCGCCCTTAAGGCCTTTTTGGATAAAGACCTTGTCTATGGGCTCATTGGATCTTATGGCTTCAATAACTGCCCTGATGCCATAAATTTGTTCGGTGTTCTTCATG
>CBFGWQ010000361.1:0-1931 GCA_965652575.1 uncultured Arenibacter sp.
TTGGAAATCAATCTTTCCAGATCGCCAATCAGTTTTATGCCGCTCTGTAATTTATGGTGGGCCGCTTCGTTTTCGGTTAAATGGGTAATTACCTGGTGTCTTCTTCGGATTTTTTCGATATTCTTTAAGGGTAGTGCCAACCATCTTTTCAACATTCTGCCTCCCATGGGGGAAATGGTCTTATCTATTACGTCCAAAAGGGTAACGGCATTTTGATTGTTGGAATGGTAGAGCTCCAGGTTTCTTATGGTAAACCTGTCCATCCAAATATGTTCCTCTTCCGCAATGCGTTGAAGGGTGTTGATATGTTGTAGTTGCCTGTGCTGTGTATCCGAAAGGTAATGCAGTACTACGCCGGAAGCCACTATGCCATGGGTAAGATGGTCTACGCCAAAACCTTTTAGTCCCTTTGTTTTAAAATGATTGGTAAGTGTCTCCAGGGCATAATCTTCCTGAAAGACCCAATCCTCGGTAAAAAAAGTATGGAAATTTTTACCGAATACTTCCAAAAATTCCTTTTTGTTGGCCTTTGATACCAATACCTCGTTGGGGGAAAAATTTTGGAGCAATTTGTCTATCTGTTCCTCATTGCCTTCCGAAGTCAGAAATTCCCCCGTGGATATATCCAAAAAGGATATCCCCAATCTTTTTCGTCCAAAATGCACCGCGCATAAAAAATTGTTGGCCTTGGCCGATAGGATATCGTCGTTCATGGCAACTCCTGGGGTAACCAGTTCGGTAACGCCCCTTTTTACTATCGTCTTGGTGAGTTTTGGGTCTTCCAACTGATCGCATATGGCCACCCTCTGTCCGGCCTTTACCAATTTGGGCAAATAGGTGTTCAGTGAGTGGTGGGGAAAACCGGCCAGTTCGGTCCTGTCGCCGCCATTGTTCCTGTGGGTCAGGATAATGCCCAGTATTTTTGAGGCCTTGACCGCATCTTCCCCAAAGGTCTCGTAAAAATCCCCGACACGGAACAACAATAGGGCATCGGGATATTTCACCTTAATGGTGTTGTACTGTTTCATTAAAGGGGTTACCTTTTTTGTTTTTCCCGAGTCTGCCAAAGCAATTTTATTAACTTATTTTTGCATTCCTTGTTCCAAACGACTAATGTAGGGTTTATCTACTGGAATGAACTCTATTGTTGATATTTTGGGGATAACTTTATGTCGTTTTAAGCTGGGCTATGGCATTGATAAGGTTGGAAAATGGGTAAAATTTAAAATAGTATTGGATGCGTAAATTGGAGAATAGCGAATTGGACCGACTTAATCTGGAAGAGTTTAAGCAGATGGAAAAAACGCCGATTTGTATTGTGCTGGACAATGTGCGGAGTTTGAACAACATAGGGTCTGTTTTTAGAACGGCCGATGCCTTTTTGATCCAAAAGATCTACCTGTGCGGAATTACCGCAACCCCGCCACATAAGGAAATCCATAAGACCGCTCTAGGGGCCACGGATAGTGTGGCCTGGGAGTATAGGGAAAGTACCATGGATCTTTTGGAGGAATTAAGGGCCGGGGGCTATACCTCGCTTTCCGTGGAGCAGGCAGAAGATGCCGTTATGTTGAACGACTTTAAAGTAGAAGGGAATAAGAGGTACGCCCTAATCTTTGGCAATGAGGTAAAGGGGGTTTCCCAAGATGTGGTCTCAAGTAGCGATCTGGTCCTGGAAATTCCACAATACGGTACTAAACATTCCCTGAATATTTCCGTAAGTGTGGGTATTGTAGTCTGGGATCTCTGGGCCAAGTTGCAGGGCTGCACTTAAACATCCTACGGTTACCAAAAAAAAGAATGGCCGGGCTATGGAAAAGCTATCAAACTTACAACAATCCTATAATGGCTGTACAATCATTTTAGGATCAAGAAAAAGAGTTGTATAATTAGTTCAGGATTTATTTAATAAACTGTATAGTTATTTTAGG
>CBFGWQ010000362.1:0-1892 GCA_965652575.1 uncultured Arenibacter sp.
ATCCCCAAAGCCGTTACAACAACCTCTCCCAATTGTTCCGCATCTTCTTGAAGGGATACATTAATGGTGTTGGATGCGCCCACGGTAACGGATTGTGTCTTCATCCCAAGAAATGAAAATACCAACACATTTCCGCTTTCGGCTTCAATGGAATAATTTCCATCAAAATCGGTTTGGGATCCTGTCGTGGTTCCTTGTACCAAAACGTTTACACCTGGTAGAGGGGAACCATCCGTAGCATCGGTGACCGTACCAGTCACCGTTTTGCTTTGCGCCAGTAACGGATAGGCTCCGAACACCAGTACAAAAAATAAGAGCAATTTTTTGACCATAATAAAGTTGTTTGAGTTAATAAAAAAGTTGTTTGTTAATATTAAGTTAATAGTGAAATTAAACTTTTTTTTTAATAAAACAAATAGTATAGCCAAAAATGTGTTCGAACACATTAAATAAAACCTTAATATTTTTAAGGTAAATACTAGGACACATGTTTTTTTGCTACCTGATTAAAGGTAATAATGTGCGTTTTCTGTGGTGATAATATCTATGGGGAGGAATTCTTGGGAGGGGAAGGGCTTTCCGAAAAGAAAATGTTCTGCTACGTAATTTACACTAAGAAATGCCTGTCTCTTTGGTTTTTGGTGAATCAAAAACTTTATGGATCCTTGCTGAAGATACTTAATATTAAGCCTTAATAGATCATACCCTATAATGATCCCATCATCTTTTTGAAGATTTTGAAAGGCCTCTACCAACATATAAGCCTTTGAATTGGTGACAAAAAAAGCATTGATTTTAGGGTTGCTTTTAAGAAATTGGGAAACCTCTTGGTTAAAAGTGTTTTTTTCGGCAGAACTAAAAGTTTTGGAAACCATAATGTGCTTGCCGTCCGACTTTTCTTTAAAAAATTCCATGAACCCGTTTTCTTTGGATTGCATATGGGGTTCTTTGTTTATATGGATGATGGCTATCCCTTCATTTTTTCCAATAATTTTCTCCATTAAACTTGCTGCGACCCTACCGCTTTGTTTTAGGTCCTGACCTATAAAGATCTGTTCCTTGAAACTATGTATATGGTTGTTGAAAAGAACGACCGGAATTTTATGGCCACAACATTGTCCCAAAACCACCTGGGATTCATTTTCAAAAATCGGAGCCATCAAAAGTACATCGGGCTTGGATAGGATTGCTTCCCGTGATTGGTCCATAAAGGAAGACCTATCTGTGGGATCATATAAGTAATTCCTTATTAGTATCCCAAAAGGGGTAAATTGATTGGAGGCTTCCACGATACCCTCATTGGCAGGGACCCAGTAAGGATCTTTTTTGGGATCCGGCAGTAGTACATGTATACTATAAGTTTTATTTTTTTTTAAGTTTCTGGCAATAGGATTGGGTCTATAATCTATTTCCTTTAGTACTTTGTCTACCTTTGCGAAAGCATTTTTGGAAACCTTGCCCCGATTGTGCAGGACCCTATCTACTGTTCCTTTGGAAACGCCCGCCATTTGGGCAATGTCCTTTATAGTATATTTCTCCTTAATCATTGGTAACAGCAGATATGGGAACAGGATATTTTTGGCATACAAGGCAAATATTAACAGTTTGCTAACCTTAAATATATGAATAATCCCAAAAAATTACCTAAAATATTCGTTGACACGATTATTTTTCGAATAGATCAACTATAGAGGGTGGTTTATTGGTCTCAGGTGGAGTTGGTAGTTGGATAGGCCTACAGAACGGCAAAGGCTGGTATACACCTTGGTACATCCGGCTTTGACTATAAATATATTTTTGCCATAAGCCATAAGCGGTAGGCATTGGGCAGTAATAGTTTAAGGTTTAAATTTCCCTTTTGGGATAGCCTGAACGCTTTACATCACTTTCTT
>CBFGWQ010000363.1:0-1884 GCA_965652575.1 uncultured Arenibacter sp.
CGGATACCGTTCCAAATCATTTCGGTTTCTTTCGAGCCAAATGAAACAATCATAAGTCTGTTTTACGTTGCTAACGTCAAAGATAAGTATTTTTTTGGTTTTTCAAAATGTTGCCTAACGTACGGATATAGTTACAAGTTGCTATATTTCTTTTATAGGCCCAATGCAACAAATAAATTTTGCTGCTTTGTACTATGGTAGGATCTGTACGATACCTATTGTACAGCGTCCGGAGGGAACGACGGTGCTGGTCTCGGTTTTGGATTAACCTTGTTATTTAATTTTGATCCCTTTTAATTCTTCCAATTTAGGGATTTTTGGTTAATGAAAAGGAATTTTATTTAAGTGGCTCAGATTAAAACGGGAAGGGCGGCATTAATAACCGGGATATATTATGGATTGGCACGAACCATAGTATAAGTAAACTGGGGTATGGGCTTAATTAACAAGGTATTCAGTAGCAAAACGGCGTTTGGGATACTCGGTTATTGGCATTTGCTATTTTCTTTCAGATATTTTATTATAATTCCGAGTTGCCCCAAATGATAAATGTCGTGATGCAGCATTCCGTTGATTACAAAACTGAATTTATAATTATCTTTATAATCGGTATCATAATATTCCTCATCCAGGAATCTGTCATCTTTTAATTTTAACAAATCGATCAGGTTGTCCAGAGATTTATCATATTCCGATTTAATATATTGCCAGCCCATTGGTTCAAGTCTGTCATTGGTCAACCAATTTTCTTCACAATCATCTGTTTTGCTTCCCTCTCCGGTCTTAATTTTTAGGATCGTCTCCTTTCTCCACAGTGTCAAATGCGAAATGATTTCCGCAATACTGTGTAAACCTTCAATTGGTCTTGTGAAAACAAAGTTTTCATTCACACTGTTCAATTTGCTATCAAATGTGCTACCGATCCATAATTTTCCATTCTGGACTTCCTGATATTGCTGGATAATATTTTTAATAAGGTAGTTCATTTACAATATTCGTTACATGCGCTTGCAATAAGTGCCAATAGCAGAGTTGCGAACAGACAAATTTTAGACCCATTACGGGCATGCGTAAGGCTTAATTTGTTTAATTTTTTAGGCGAACTATTTTTATTGCCATAAAACAACCTAAGTCAACCCAGCTTTTACCTTCTTTTTGAGGAAAAACAATTTCCCCATGTACGCCATTACCTCTATACCCTACCACATAATCATCAGAAAAATCGTCACCAAATTCTGCCAGTAATATTTCATCCAAATCCACTCCAACAAAGTTTTTTACACTGTAAACGGCAGTAACCAAAATTTGTCTGGGATCCTCGTTCGGATAAATATATTTTAAAAGAGCATTTTCCTCAAAAACGGACCTTTTCTCTTCTACATCGTTCTCCTTATAATATTCCTCGTACCTTAAGGTGTCATCAGGCATTTTAGGAAGGTCAAACATAGAACATAATTTATCCATTGCAAGTTCAGCTTGCTCAATTTTGGATAGATCAGAGTTTTCAATTCCCTCTAGTAATCTATACAATTCTCTATCGGACCCGATCCAATTTTGTACTACGTTTTCCATATTCTATTGATTACAATTTAGGGATTTTTGGTCAATATATGTAAAGGCAGGCCCAAAACAGCAGGTATTATTGGTTTGGTTTATGCTGGAATGTTCTGGTTTTTGGCACGGTGGTTCCGGATGTACTAAGGATTGCTTGGTCTTTATAGCACAAGCGTGATCTTTTGAAAGGCAAATGGCAAAGCACGGTAGAACTTGTTTTTGGAACCCTCGCCCAGTTCATAGGGCTGAGAAAAATCAACACCATAGGGACGGGTTAATCAAAATTTTTAAATTTCTTGTCCGGGGATAAGCCATAGATACTCCATAGAT
>CBFGWQ010000364.1:0-1869 GCA_965652575.1 uncultured Arenibacter sp.
CTATCTATGGAGTATCTATGGCTTTGACCCGGACTATGCCCGTCCTAAAATAACTATGGCACTATATGCGCTGCATTTGGGCGATGCAAAAAATGAACAGAACACGAATTTGGGGCAGAAAATTCTATCTTATACCAATTCATACATAACTTTTGATGCTGATCCGTTTTTTTTACGCTTAAACTGGGGCAAATCTAGTTATCGGACCTATTTTTCCCACAATTCCTGTTTTATTTGTTAATTTGCACCTTAATTTTATTTAATGGAGCATAGGGTTGTACTGGTTACGGGAGGTTCTTCGGGCATTGGAAAATCAATTGGGGTGTATTTAAAATCGAAAGGTTTTAAAGTGTACGGAACTACCAGGCGGTTGGCAGCACATCCCGATTTTACCGATTTTGAACTATTGGAATTGGATGTGAGAGATCAGGAAAGTATAGGTAATGCCATTTCCAAACTCATAGCTAAGGAAGGTAGGTTGGATGTTCTGGTGAACAATGCCGGTATTGGAATTACGGGACCTATAGAGGAAACCCCCCACGCTGAAATTTTAAAGGCATTCGACACCAATTTTAATGGCCCCATACATATGTTCAAGGAGGTTTTGCCCCATATGAGGAACCAAGAAAAGGGCCTGATCATCAATATTACATCTATCGCGGGGTATATGGGTCTGCCATACAGGGGATTGTACTCTGCCAGTAAAGGTGCCTTGGAGTTGGTTACGGAAGCGATGAGAATGGAGGTCAAAGGATTTGGGGTGAACATAACCAATCTGGCCCCGGGAGATTTTGCTACCAATATAGCTTCGGGCCGTTATCACGCACCAATATTGGAGGACTCGCCCTATAAAACCTCTTATGGCGAGACCTTGAAAATGATGAACGAGCATGTAGATAAAGGCAAAGACCCTGTATTGGTAGCGCATATGGTCCTTAAAATAATAAACACAAAAAAGCCTAAAGTACATTATAAGGTAGGGGAATTTATGCAAAAGTTCTCATTGGTCCTAAAAAAAATATTACCGGACAAAGTATATGAGAAACTCTTGATGAACCATTATAAATTGTAATTTTGCAGGACTAAAAGATAGGCCTGCGAAAAGGCCATGTCTTCCAAATTAATAATTTTAAAAGCAATTAACATGAAGTTCTTTATTGACACCGCTAATTTAGCACAGATAAAAGAAGCCCAGGAATTAGGAGTATTGGATGGGGTAACCACAAATCCTTCCCTAATGGCCAAAGAAGGCATTACCGGAAGAAACAATATTCTAAAACATTATGTGGATATCTGTAATATTGTAGATGGTGACGTATCCGCCGAAGTAATTTCCACAGATTTTAATGGTATGATCAAGGAGGGAGAGGAATTGGCGGAACTACATGAACAAATCGTGGTCAAGGTGCCTATGACAAAGGATGGTGTTAAGGCTATTAAATATTTTGCCGATAAGGGAATAAGGACCAATTGTACTTTGGTATTTTCCTGTGGACAGGCGTTGTTGGCCGCTAAAGCCGGGGCAGCCTATGTTTCCCCGTTCATTGGAAGGTTGGACGATATTTCTACCGATGGGCTAAACCTGATCTCCGAGATTAGGCATATATATGATAACTATGAATTTGAGACCCAAATATTGGCTGCTTCGGTAAGACATACCATGCACGTGATAGATTGTGCCAAAATTGGGGCCGATGTCATGACCGGACCTTTGTCCGCTATTGAAGGCCTTTTAAAACACCCTTTAACGGATAGTGGTCTCGCCAAGTTTTTGGAAGACTACCAGAAAGGAAACTAGTGGTTGTGACATTAAGGATGTTTTGTAATTGTATTTAGGTCTCTCCCGATAGCTATCGGGATCCGCTCGAC
>CBFGWQ010000365.1:0-1832 GCA_965652575.1 uncultured Arenibacter sp.
GGCCGCTGCGTAAATTTATGTAAGTTTTTACTTATTGTTGTCGATGAAATGCGAATTTTATCGATAAAAGGAAATAGGACCGATTTACGTTTATCGATAATAACGTACACTTTATCCGATATTTTTCCTCTTAACGATAAAAAATGCCTTTAAACGAATCAAAACCGGGTTCAATGCCCTTGCGTAAGTTATACTTATAACAAAACGCAAGTCATGAAAACCATCTTAACCATAATCTTTGTACTTTTTATCGGAATGGCCGTACAGGCCCATAGCCGTACTGCCGAAGTTAAGGTCGATGCTGTTGCCATGGGTATTGTTAATGCTACTTCCAAAAAAGAGGTTCCCTTGAAAGGCAAAAACACGGTTGCCCGTCTGTATATGTTCAAAAATGCCAAGGTAACCAAAGCCTTGTCCTTTACTACCAAAATAAACAGGGCCAAATTGGCTTAAGTCCCATTTAACGAGAGTTTTAATTGTTGTTAAAAGGATTGTTATTTCGACAGAGTGAGGAACGAACGACGGGAAATCCCCCTTGTTATGGGATTCTTCCCAGTACCTCGCCCGGAATGACGGTTCTTTTATGACTTTATTTGGGAAAACACATAAAATAGTTCAGTCGCAATCTGAAGGCTTCTTTCCTGATATTTTTCGGCTTGCATCGGGCTATTGTCAAAAGCCTTAGGATCTTCAAAAGTTATTGGAATACGTTTTTCGGTCCCGGCAATAAACGGACAGCCCCCATCGGCCTGCGAACAGGTCATGACTGCTGCAAATTCCGATTTGGGATTGAAATTATCATCCAATTTTTTTGAAAAGCCGATTATTGGAGGCTCATTTTCAGCATATTTTATGCTATATACCGGATTTTTCCCTTCCGAAATGGTTTCTATTTGGAATCCGGTACTTTTTAAGGTTTGAGCCACCATTGGAAACAGGGCGGTAGATTCCGTCCCCCCCGAATAGCATTGCACGTTCTTTACATTAAAATAGTATGCCATTGTTTGCGCCCATACCTGTGATAAGTGGCTCCTTCTGGAATTGTGGGTGCATATAAAATTAATCCTTATGGATTCTTGGGTATCCGTTTTTGATTGTATATACAGGGCAAGGGGCTGTAAGATTTCTTTACGCTCCCCACTTATTTTGTCAGGGTTTAGTTTGGAGATAGCCTGCTCAATTTGGTCAAATATCTTAGTTCTTACTGCCGTCATTGAATATAATTTATAGTTTAGTGAAAGAATTTAACAGCATCCGGAGTTGGGGGTACAGCAATTTGCCGAAGTCTCTTGCAATTGGGATAATTTAATTCTTGGTTTTTGGGCCGGAACCCCACATTTCTCCTTGGCCAAACAATCGGTATGCTTGGTGGCCAATAGAAAACGGGTACCGTCAAAGTCCAATCCAAATTTTTGAATGGTTTCCCCTTGGTACTCCACTTCAATTTCCAAGTCCCCAATTTCCAGTACCTTTTCGGATAGTTCAATGATGTGGACCAATTTCTCGGGATGGAGCCGGTGGTCATAATCGTTGGAATCCCATAGCTGAAAATTTACAACTTCCTCCTTGCGAACGGTTCCGCCACAGTCTATGAAATTCTTGGTGATTTTACCTACTTCCGTAACGTGAAAATGATTGGGTACTGGTTTGCCATTCGGCAATTGAAAGGCAATGGCTTCCAAATTTTCTAAAATTGTTTTTATCTCTGATAGTCTCATTTGTTTATTTATTATCTAGTTAAAAATTAAAACCCTGCCTTTGCTGGTAGGCAGGCCTGCTCCCGATGGTTATCGGGATTAGTTTCTATAAACTTTGGTAGCCCACAGTTGGCA
>CBFGWQ010000366.1:0-1829 GCA_965652575.1 uncultured Arenibacter sp.
CCATTAAATTTTTATGCTATGGTCTGGGTGATTTTCTCAATATTCATACTATTTGCCATGGCCCTAAATATTTCGAAATAGGTTCCTTTTAATTCGTATAAACTTTCGTGCGTACCTACTTCCACACACTTTCCTTTTTCCAATACCACAATATTGGAAGCATCGATAATTTGGGAAATACTGTGTGAAATAATGATTACGGTCCTATCTTTTTTAATGGCATCCAAGGATTTCTTTATTTGCTCGGTCGCAATTGCATCAAGACTTGCCGTGGGTTCATCCAAAAATATTATAGGTGGATTTTTTAGAAATAATCTTGCAATGGCAATACGCTGTTGTTGCCCTCCAGAAAGTAAATGCGCATCCGATCTATATCCATTGGGCAGGGCTATGATCTGTTCATGAATATATGCCTTTATCGAAGCCTCAATAATATCCGATTCCGTCGCACCTGGATTACCGTATAAAATATTTTCGTATATGCTTCCTTTAAAAATATGGTTTTTTTGCAATACCAATCCAATATTCTTTCTTAAAAAATCCGTGTCGTACTCTTTTAGATCAACCCCATCCAATAAAATATTTCCCTTTGTTGGGTGGTAGAATTTATCCAACAAATTGATGATGGTACTTTTTCCGGCCCCGCTCAATCCAACCAAAGCTGAAGTTTCATTGGGCCTTATGGTAAAATTGATATGCTCGAGTGCCTTGGTACCGTTCGGATATACAAAATCTACATCTACAACCTCTATCAAACCTTTTATTTTATTTGGTCTATAGGTGCCGCTTAATTCCTTTTGATGTTCCGATTCCAAAATTTCAAAGAATCCTTCCGAATAGATCAAAGCATCATTTACTTCGTCATAAATTCTATGCAATTGCCTGATGGGTGCGGAAACATTGTTAAAAAGCATGATATGGAACATAATTGCACCAATGGTCATAGAGTCGTTCAATACAAAATAGGCCGTCAAAATAATAATGATCACCACCCCTATTTGCTCTACAAAACTTTTGATACTTTCAAATAAAAAACCCGTTTTTCTAGTAGCCAATTGATTTTCGGTCATTTCATACTGAATATTTTGATGGCGTTTAGCTTCCATGGATTCCCTTACAAAAGACTTGATAACGGTGATGGATTCTATCAAACTAATAATCCCATTATTCTTGGTTTCCCTATAATTACGCATCCGTCTCCTAAAACCACTGAGCTTATTGGCCTGCAATTGACTGATATAAAAATAAACAGGAACGATGCACAAGCTTACCAGGCCCACATAAAAATTAGCGTAGAACATCAATGCCAGTGCAACAATGGCATTGGTGAACAATGGAAGGATATCGATAAAAAAGTTTTGTACCAACCTTGTTAGGCTGCTGATCCCTAGATCAATACGGGTCTGCAGTTTGCCACTTTCATTTTCATTTGATGTATAGAACTCCATTTGGTAGGTAAGGATTCTTTCCACTATGGTCTGGGAAATATCCCGGGAAATAAAAATGCGTAATTTTTCGCCGTAAAACTTTTGTCCAAATTGTACCACCGAATAAAGCAGTTCCTTGGAAAGTAAAATAACGCTAATAATCCCCAACAAATAAAACCCTTTTGATAGAGGTTCCCGTGCAACCATCAGATCACTAATGGAATCTACGGTGTATTTAAGGATCAAGGCATTGACCTGTGCGGCAAAAGAACCCAAAAAAGTAAGCGCCAAAGTAGCCACGACCATTTTTCGGTACGGTTTTACAAAGGGTGTTATTTTTTTATATAAGGTTGAAATGGTCATTTTTGGATATTGGTCCGAAAAAAAATTATTGAAAATAAA
>CBFGWQ010000367.1:0-1803 GCA_965652575.1 uncultured Arenibacter sp.
TCTAACATCTAGTATCTAATATCTCAATTCCAATATCTATCTTCCCAAGATTTCCCTGTTCACGATATTGCCTTCAACGTCGTAATGTAAGAATTCAATTTGTGGTATATTCTTTTCCCTATATACTTTTACGGCCAAAAAACCACCCTTTACCCTAAGGAACCTGTGCTCCGGGCGTTTATCATTGGGATCCCATCCCTGGGCATGGGAGTCGCTGGAGGGGCCCTGACTAAATTCCATTAGGCCTGTATCGGGATCTACCGATACATATTGCCAATGCCTGTCCCCATTGATCACGAACATTTTCTGCTCGGAAAGGTATTGCCGCAACCAATCGCCCTCTGTTTTAAATGACACATTGGAATGGTTGTCCGTTTTTCCCTTGGCCCTATCCGGACCGACCACAGGTGTAGGGGAACTCAGAATCTTAAAAGTAGCATCCGAGGCTTCCACCGTATTTTTAAACCACTCTATCTGCTCCTTGCCCCAAATACTTTTATCCTTTCCGTCCGGAGCCTTATTATCACTTCTGTAATCCCTGCCCTCTACCATCCATATCTGAAGGTCTTTCCCCCATCTAAAGGTCCTATAGGATTTATCCATGATCGGAGCCTGTTCGTTCCAGATGAGTTGCCCGTCCTCAAAACCCAGTTCCCCAAATGGGGAGGAAGTGGGCATGGCGTCGTCCTTTAACAAATCGTGGTCGTCTTTTTGCAGGTACAATGGGGTATTGTTATAGAAATTGACCAGGGAAGGCCAAGAATTAATGGCATGCCACTTATGTCTCGCCAATGGAACGTTGTAGGCCATAGGCCCCGGTTTGTCGTAATACACATAATCTCCCGTTTGGCAGTGGAACAACGGATGTAATTCCAGCATTTTATCATATATCTTAAAACCCCTATCCGGATCGTCGTAAGACCAAAAGTATTGACAAGTGGAAGAGGTGAAAAGTACAGGTATTACCTCATTTGCCAGGGGCGCTGTAGTAAAGCCTCCCTGTATTTCGGCAATGGGCGCTTCGGGCGACTTTCTGCCCTCAATGGTCAGTGTGTAGGCCGTATTGGATTTTAGACCTGTAATCCTGTATTTAAAGGTAAAGTCCCTATACTCCGAAACATATTCCCATGGGGTGTTGATCAGGGTGTCCTTGGACCGCAGTTCCAATCTTAGTTGTCCAAAGGAACCTTCTACCGCCCCGTCCATTTCATGTACCGGCATATTGTTGTCAAAGTTGATGGGACTTCTAAAGGGAGCCCCCTTTTGTTGGTGTTTTATAGGCACCGGTTTTTTAGAACTGCACAATCTGGTCCATAGTATTGCCGAAGAATCGGTTATTTCCCCAATCTTGAATCCGTTGGTAAAGAATACGTGGTCATTATTTTTTTGAGCTTGAACCGGACCGCATAATATGGCAAAAATCCCTAAGGATATCAATCCCCTTATTTTCATTGTGTTCAGTTTATGTTATAATTTGTTATTTCGTTGGACATAGCCGGATACTCTTACCTTTTAAGCATTTACTTCACTTAAAATTATATCCCTATAAAGTAATTACAGCGTATACAATATATCCAAACAAATTAAATTAAGCCTATGACAATTGTCTTTTTTTTATATAGAAGGCAGCCAATCATTGCCTGATACCTACAAGGTTCAAAAAAACCTTGCAGGATTATGGGCAAACCATGCCCTAAAAGTAGATCCCTGGCCGGCAAAGGCAGGCCTACCTGGTAGGCAGGGATTTTGGAAAGGAATAAAATTCCTTGGTAAACTATATTAAGGTAAAGCAATTGGCCGCAA
>CBFGWQ010000368.1:0-1784 GCA_965652575.1 uncultured Arenibacter sp.
TTATTTTGGTGATCGAGCGGAGTCGAAATCACATCTTGGGGAAATGTACCAATAAATTAATTTGATAATGTGTTAATTTGATGATTTGAAAATTGGTTAATTTGAAAATGTAATAATTTTTCAATGTAAGAATGGATTAATGTACCAATGTGGCAATGACCCAATACAAAACTTCACAACCAGAAACAAACCAGAAACCAGAAATAATGAAGAAATTAATAGCCTTGACCTTACTGGCAAGTAGCCTAATTTCCTGTAAGGAGGAAAAAACCAAAGAGTTAAAGTCGGATCGGCCCATAAGGCCAAATATTATCTATATTTTGGCAGATGATCTGGGGTATGCGGAAATCGGGGCCTACGGACAGGAAAAAATAGAGACCCCCAATATTGATGCACTGGCCAAAGAGGGGATGTTGTTTACACAGCATTATACCAGTGCCCCGGTCTGTGCCCCTGCACGTTATATGCTGTTGACAGGTACGCATTCCGGACACGCGCATATCCGTGGCAACGAGGAATGGGGAGAGCGCGGGGAAGTATGGAATTACAGGGCCATGGCCAAAGATTCCGTATTGGAGGGGCAAAGGCCCATGCCCGACAGTACCGTTACCATTGCCAAAAAGTTAAAGGAGGTAGGCTATAATACGGCCATATTCGGGAAATGGGGCCTGGGTGCCCCCCATACCCATTCTATTCCTACCACAATGGGATTCGATTTCTTTTTTGGATATAATTGCCAGCGACAGGCACATACCTATTATCCCCTGCATTTGTACAAAAATGAAAAAAGGGTCCATTTGAACAACGATACCATTGCTCCCAATACGAAATTGGCCAAAGGAGCGGATATTAACGACCCCGGGAGCTATGCTTCCTATACCTTGAACGAATATGCACCGGACCTTATGTTCAATGAGCTTACAGGTTTTGTAGACAGAAACAGGAAGGATCCATTTTTTATATACTGGGCAACCCCCTTACCCCATGTGGCCATACAAGCACCCCAAAGATGGGTGGATTATTATAAAAACAAGTTTGGGGAAGAAGAGCCCTACTTAGGGGAAAGGGGATATTTTCCACATCAAAACCCGCGGGCCGGTTATGCTGCCATGGTTTCTTATTTGGATGAAAATATTGGGAAACTGGTGGACAAATTGAAGGCGGACGGACTCTATGACAATACCCTGATTATATTTACCTCGGACAATGGCCCTTCATTTAATGGTGGAACCGATTCTCCTTGGTTTGATAGTGCAAAACCTTTTAGAAGTGAGTATGGCAGGGGAAAAGGCTTTGTTTATGAAGGGGGGATCAGGGTGCCCATGATTGCATCCTGGCCGGGAAGGATAAAAGCGGCCAGTGAAACCGATCATATCTCTGTACATTATGATGTTATGGCCACGCTGGCCGATGTGGCGGGCTATGAAAAGCCAAGCTATACGGACGGACTTAGTTTTTTGCCCACCCTGTTTTCTCAGGAAGATCAAAAGGAGCACGATTTTCTATATTGGGAGTTCCCGGAATATGGGGGGCAATTGGCCATTAGAATGGGCGATTGGAAAGTGGTGAAAACCCATTTGAAGGACAAAAATAATGAACCTACCTTGGAACTCTACAATTTAAAAACTGATATTGGGGAAACCATCAATGTAGCGGACCAACATCCGGATATATTGGAAAAAGCGGCCAAAATTCTGGAAAGCCAGCATACCGAACCCACTATTGAAAAGTTTAAAATCCCTAATTTAAAGTAGTAATTTGATTTGATAATTCGATGATTTGAT
>CBFGWQ010000369.1:0-1770 GCA_965652575.1 uncultured Arenibacter sp.
ATTCATCGGAAATTGCCGTATACAAAAAGTAAAGCAGTACTCCCTTTTATATTATACCTATTATTAGTAATCATGCAAATCGCATTTATGGCCAGGGCACCTATTTTTTGTTAAGACAAAAAAGTACCATTATTTAGTAGGATACAGGAACTTTCAAAAATCTTTAAAGTTTAAATTTATCAACTTTTATTTTTTGGACAGGAATGGACTATGCTTTTATCATGAGCAAAGGATTAAATCTCAGCTAATAAAAGCGCAAAATAGGTAGTCATAATTTTTTTATTTGACAAAACAATTAAAAATAAATTATGATTATTGTAAAAAAGAGATTAAACTTATACGCTGAAATCAAAAATTAAATTATACACCATCTAATTAAAAATCTATTACATCCAATGGAAAATTCAAATGATCAACAAAAAAACAATGCCAACAGACTGTTTTACGGTAGCTGTTTCGCATTAATTACCACGGCATTTTCTTTTAGTATCAGGGCCGGGATTCTTCCACAGCTGGGAGAGGAACTAAGTTTAAGTGCCGAACAACTGGGCTTTATCAATTCAATGTGGTTTTTCGGTTTCCCGATATCTATGGTTATCGGAGGGTTGATCTACCATAAGGTTGGGGGAAAGGCCATAATGCAATTTGCCTTTTTTGCACATGCCCTGGGAATCATTTTAACCATCTATTCGGGCAGTTATGCGGGCTTGCTCATCTCCACCTTATTGATAGGCCTGGGCAACGGATGTACCGAAGCTGCCTGTAACCCCATGATTGCGGACGCCTATTCCGGTACTAGGATGAGCAAAATGATGAACCGCTTCCATATGTGGTTTCCTGGAGGAATCATGATCGGAAGCCTTCTTTCCGAATTTATGACCAGCTCCGGATTGAGCTGGGAAACCCAGATTTGGTTCATTATGATCCCGACATTGATCTATGCCTATTTGTTTTTTGGACAATCCTGGCCAAAAGCTAAAGTCGAGGCTGCCGCTACACTCAGTGGAAATTTAAAGGCCATGTTATCGCCGCTGTTCATATTTATGATTATTTGTATGTCTTTGACTGCCATCTCCGAATTTGGCCCACAACAATGGGTAGGTATTATTCTGTCCAAGAGTGGTGCCAAACCTATGATCATATTGGCCTTAACCACAGGTCTGATGGCAGTGGCCCGTTATTTTGGAGGAGAGATTGTCCATAAATTTGATCAGACCGGAGTACTTTTGGGCTCTGCCGTTTTAGCCACCTTGGGAATCTACCTTTTTAGTACCCAAACAGGAACCATGGCCTATGTTGCCGCTATCTTCTTTGCCCTGGGCATCGCCTATTTTTGGCCTAATATGCTTGGTTTTGTTGCCGATAAAATACCGAAAAGTGGGGCCTTGGGATTGTCTATCATCGGTGCTGTGGGCATGTTCTCCTCATCCATATTCCAACCTTTCATTGGAGGATGGATAGATTCCGACAAGGCCGAGGCCGCCGCTGCAGGATTTACCGGAGATGAATTGGAACTGGTATCCGGGCAGGCTACATTGGGAACCATGGTGGCCTTCCCTGCTATTTTGATAGTCCTCTTCACCATACTTTGGTTTTGGGTCCGTTCCTCAAAAAAACAAGGACAGGAAGCCGTGGCCTAACCATCTGGTATAGCGAACTTAAACATTAAAAATAATAACCAATTTTCCGGGTATGGCGAGGATCCCGCTTTCCAATAGCCATACCCAACGATAATTGGACAAGAAATATATTTTTTATAATTAATTGATC
>CBFGWQ010000370.1:0-1676 GCA_965652575.1 uncultured Arenibacter sp.
TTAATTGCTAATTGTTAACTGTTTGCGAAACATTGAATATTGTTTCCTTTTTATTAAAAAAACGCTACATTAAATTCTTATATTGGGTTCCTATAATGGGGTTCCAAGGAAAAATAGTCCCTTTCCCCATTTCAGACGTAATTTAGAACCTAAACAAGATAAAAATTGAAACCACTTTACAATTGCTATATCCTTCTCCTGATCCTTATGGCCTCATGCCAACAAGGTAAAAATAAAAAAGAAACCAAAGAACTGCCTAGAATTGCCATTGCAGGGCTTGGAATAGAAAGTAGCACCTTTTCCCCTGCCCTGACCCATGAAGAAGCTTTTCATGCCAAAACAGGAGATTCCATATTTACAAAATACCCATTTCTACAAATAGATTCCCTAAATAGAAATAGGGCGCAATGGGTACCTACTTTAGTGGGAAAATCATTACCGGGAGGTACGGTCACCCGGGAAGCCTACGAATCCTTGGTAACAAAAACCTTAAAGTTACTAAAGGAAAATGGGCCTTATGACGGACTTTTCTTTGACATACACGGTGCAATGAGCGTGGTTGGACTGGATGATCCCGAGGGCGACTTAATAGAACGGATCAGGGGAGTTATCGGGACCAAAGTACTTATATCCACCTCTATGGACCTACACGGAAACGTGTCCGAAAAATTGGCGAAACATACCGATTTAATAACCTGTTATAGAATGGCGCCCCACGAGGATGCCATCCAATCCAAAAAAAGGGCAGTAACCAATCTCCTGGACCGGCTTGAAAACGGCAAAGGCAAACCCAAGTACAAGGCCTGGATCCCCGTACCCATATTATTGCCCGGGGAAAAAACCAGCACCCGGATAGAACCGGGCAAAAGCCTGTACGCAAAAGTCCCCGGGATAGCGAATGAGGAAGGCATTATCGATGCCGCTATCTGGATCGGATATGCCTGGGCGGACGAACCCCGAAACCATGCCGTAGTTATGGTTACCGGCGATGATAGGGCAAGAGTTGAAAAAGGTGCCGAAACATTGGCACAAAGCTTTTGGGATGTGCGAAATAAATTTGAATTTGTGGCCCCAACCACTTCCTTGAATGAAAGTTTAAAAATGGCCCTGGCCAGTAAAAAGCGTCCGTTCATGATCAGTGATATGGGAGATAACCCCACTGCAGGTGGTGCAGGGGACGTGACCTGGACCTTACAGCAACTCCTGGCCAGACCGGAATTTAAATCCGAGAAAGGTCCTTCCCTGATCTATGCCTCCATCCCCGGCCCTGAATTTGTTAAAAAAGCCCTTAAAATAGGTGTCGGCGGAAAAATCAAGGCTACGGCCGGTGCTGCAGTGGACGACCGTTTTTCCGGTCCTTTGGAGCTGGAAGGGACCATAGAAGCGATCAAGACAGGTGATGTGAACGCAGAAGTGGAGGTAGTAATTAAGATGGGCAGTATACGGGCAATCGTTACCAAAAAAAGAAAGCCCTACCATTATATAAGCGACTTCACAAACTTAGGGCTGAAACCCAAAGAAACGGATATCATTGTAGTAAAGATAGGCTACCTGGTCCCGGAATTGTACGATTTGCGCGGCGATTGGGTTATGGCATTGACCCCCGGCGGTGTTGATCAGGATCTTAACAGATTGGGGTATAAACGTATCAAAAGACCCATGTTTCCGTTGGACAG
>CBFGWQ010000371.1:0-1662 GCA_965652575.1 uncultured Arenibacter sp.
TATATGAAATGGGCATGACCAAAATTTGGTCACAAACACAAATGAAGATATGCGAATTACATATGACCGCTAAAAAAAACGATAAATATCTACATATGAAAATAGGGGAAAACAGGCTGGACCCACCCCTTTTTGGCGCGCTAAAATAGCTCCGGGATCCCTTGCGGAAAACGGAGCCAAAAAGCAGTGGCTTTATGAAGCTGTTTTTTTCCATAAGAATATTTGCATAAACACAGTAATTGTTCCTGATCCTATCTTTTTTGTAACTTTGGGATATGTCCATAGAAGCATTTATTTCCTATTTATCGTTGGAGAAGAATTATTCTCCACATACTTCAAAAGCCTATCATAACGATATAGTTGAATTTAAAGATTTTTGTGGACAGCAGTTCGGCCTGGAGGATATTGCCCATGTATCCTACAACTTGATCAGGAGCTGGATAGTTTCACTGGTAGAGTCTGGGGTGTCCAACAGATCCGTAAACCGTAAAGTTGCATCGTTAAAGGCTTATTATAAGTTTCTTCTGGGGGTTGGAATTTTGACCATTAACCCTTTGGCAAAACATAGGGCACTTAAAACTTCAAAGAAAATCGAGATTCCCTTTTCGGAACTGGAAATGGAAAATGTCCTTTCCCAAATTCCTTTCGGGAACAATTTTGAGGGCAAACGGGACAAGCTGATTATAGAATTGCTGTACACTACAGGAATTAGACGTGCGGAGCTGATAGGGCTTAAGGTCAAGGATGTGGATTATGGGGACATGACCATAAAAGTGTTGGGAAAGCGAAATAAGGAAAGGATCGTTCCCCTTTTGCAGGCCACCAAGGAATTGTTTTTGGATTATCTTCATGAGCGGAGTGCATTGAAAGCAATGGAGGATGAAGCGTATGTTTTTCTCTCGGGCAAAGGCAATAAAATGTACGAAACGCTTGTTTATAGAATTATAAATAAGTACTTTAGTTTAGTGTCGGTCAAGGCAAAAAGGAGTCCACATATTTTAAGACATACCTTTGCCACCCATTTATTGAACCAGGGGGCGGATCTGAATTCCGTAAAGGAACTATTGGGGCATTCCAGTTTGGCATCAACGCAGGTGTATACCCACAATAGTATTGCGGAATTAAAGAAGGTACATTTTTCCGCCCATCCCAGAAGTAAGAAATAGTACGTTCTTTATCCAATTGTTTAACTTTTTTAAAACTTCATTCTATGAAAGTAAATGCACAATCGGTGAATTTCACTGCAGACGGAAAGCTTATCGACTTTATTCAGGCAAGATTGAATAAAATGGAACTGTTTTATGACAAAGTAATTAGTTCCGATGTATATCTAAAAGTAGAAAATACAAGTGCCAAAGAAAATAAAATTGTGGAAATCAATGTGTTGGTGCCTAAAGACAAGTTTGTGGTAAAAAAACAATGCAAGTCCTTTGAAGAGGCCGTGGATACGGCATGTAGTTCACTGGAAAGAAAGTTGGTCAAGCGAAAGGAAAAAATAAGATTAAATGCTTAAAAAATTTATCAAAAAATGTTTTGATTAAATAAATAAATATCTACATTTGCAGTCCGTTAGAAATAGCGGACTTTTTTTTGACGAAAAAAGTAGTAAAAGCCGATGTAGCTCAGCTGGCTAGAGCAGCTGATTTGTAATCAGCAGGTCGT
>CBFGWQ010000372.1:0-1655 GCA_965652575.1 uncultured Arenibacter sp.
AGAAATTTTTTAATCAAATCATATTATTTTATCGGTTACTTATTTTATCCAAAAACGAACTTGATATTTTAAAGCGATCCCTATTGGGAAATCGGAAAATTTTATACCCGTATTTTTTCAAATTAACAAGTAATTATTGTAATCGCCATAGGTATATACAATTGTTATATCGGCATAAATTTTTTAAATCCTTATTGGTATAAACCCCTATAATTAGATGTAATTTTACATCAGAAATTAATTGTATAAATTTTATAAATATGACTTTAGTAGGTAAAAAATTTCCAAATCTCAGTGTTAATGCAATGAACGATTTAGGGGATACTTTCAAATTGAACGTTTTGGAAGAAGCTAAGAACAATAACAAGAAAGTAATCTTATTTTGGTATCCAAAGGATTTTACTTTCGTATGCCCAACAGAATTACATGCTTTTCAAGCGGCTTTGGGCGAATTTGAAAAAAGGAACACTTTGGTTATCGGCGCTTCCTGTGACACTGCCGAAGTTCATTTTGCCTGGTTGAATACAGCCAAGGACAATGGTGGAATTGAAGGGGTTACCTACCCCATTCTTGCGGATAGCAATAGAAACCTGGCTTCAACTTTGGGTATATTGGACATCACCAATGAACAGTTCAATGAGGAAATCGGTGTGGTCATGGTAGATGGCGACAATGTAACCTATAGGGCCACCTATTTAATAGATGAGGATGGTACCGTATTCCATGAAGGTATTAACCATATGCCTTTGGGCAGGAATGTAAACGAATATCTGCGTTTGATAGATGCCTATACCCATGTTCAGGAAAAAGGAGAAGTTTGCCCTGCCAATTGGGAAGAAGGAAAAGATGCCATGACAGCCGATAGAAATGGTGTTGCCAGTTATTTGTCGGCACACGCAAACTAATTTCAATAATTACATATCAAGGAGTCAATTGTTGTATGGCATTGACTCCTTTTTTATAAAGAATTCGTTCAAAATTAAATATAGAATTTATGATAGTTGAATTGGAAAATGACAATTTGAAAGAGATTGTTGATCGAAATAAAAATGTGGTCGTTCAATATTCCGCTACCTGGTGCGGTAATTGTAGGATAATGAAACCCAAGTTTAAAAAAGAGGCATCCATTAATGAAGGCATTACCTTTGTTCTGGCAGATGCGGAGAAATTTCCCGAATCCAGAAAGTTGGCCAATGTGGACAATCTTCCCACTTTTGCCATTTTCAGTAATGGCGAATTCAAGAATCAGGTCCAGACCAATAAATATGAAGTTTTAAAAGAATTGATCAGTGAAATTACCAGTAATTAAACACCTAACAGGCTTTATAGCCGAAAATGACGAGGATTATGTACTGGAAACCATAGAGACATTGGAATCCATCACCGAAGTAACCTCGTTAAAGGATGAGGAATTGGACGTTATTGGGGAATTGATCTCCAATCTTTACGGAGCCCTGGAAGTGCAAAAATCCATTAAGGAGGGCAAGCCCCAAAAAGAGGCCTTGAACGAATTTATGCAACGGGTAGTTGGTTCCATAGACAAGTAAACTACCTCGGGGCAAGCCTGTCTGCCACAAGCAGGTTTAAATCTCGATTATCGAGTAAAATCCATTTTCCTCCAATTATAACCGATACCTTTATCTTATGCTGTAAAT
>CBFGWQ010000373.1:0-1644 GCA_965652575.1 uncultured Arenibacter sp.
ATGCTGGAGCGCAAAAACTTGTTCGCCACAAAAACCATTAAATTTATTGATAGCAGCCTTGCCATAAAATCAGCCGAACTTTCTACTGTGGAAGACGAGCTTAACCAATTCAAAAACAAAAATGCCATCTTTAATCTGGAGAGCGAAGGCTCTGAGATAAATGCTAAATTGAATGAATTGGATTTGCGAAAAGAATCCGTAAACCGTGAACTTAATTATTATAACACACTTCAGGATTATCTTATAAACCGTTCCGATTATAGAGATGTACCCGCGCCCTCAGTAGCAGGTATTTCAGAAGCTAGTGTAGTATCAGGGGTAGGAAAGATCGTTGCCCTTGCGGAAGAACGCAACAAGCTTCAGTATTCCTTTAAGGAAGGCGCCCCAATTTTTAATGATATTGACCGTCAGATTGATGCAGTCAAAACTGTATTGCTGGAAAATATTCGTTCCTCAAAAAGCTTAAAAAACCAGGAACTAACTTCCATCAACCGCGATATTGGGAGATATGAAGGAGAGATACGAAAACTTCCAAAGGAGCAACAGGATCTATTGAACATTGAGCGCCGCTATAACCTGAGTCAGGGAACATACAACCTGTTTTTGGCAAAGCGCAGTGAAGCGGGACTAGTAAAGGCTGCCAATGTAAGCGATGTGATGGTGATAGATTCCGCAAAGGATACAGGTGGCGGACAAATTGGCCCCAATACCCAGTTAAATTATATGATGGCTGGCCTACTTGGATTATTCTTTCCCTTGGTCTTTGTATTCTTACGCGTATTCTTTGATACCAAAATAAGCAACGTAAAGGATCTGGAACGGATTACTTCCATTCCACTTTTGGGCATTATAGGGAAAAGCCCAATTGACAGCAACTTGGTAGTTCTTACCAAGCCAAAATCGGCTATGGCCGAAGCCTTTAGGGCCCTGCGGTCAAGCTTGCAGTTCATATATAAAAAGCAGGGCATAAAAGGAGCCAAAACAGTATTGGTAACCAGTTCCGTCAGTGGGGAAGGAAAAACGTTCTGCTCGATAAACCTTGCTTCGGTATTTGCACTAAGTGAAAAAAATACGGTTTTAGTGGGGCTTGACCTTAGAAAGCCTAAAATTTTTGGAGATTTCAATATCAACAATGACGTGGGAGTAGTCAATTTTCTCATAGATGAAGCAGATATTGACACCGTAATTCAAAAAACCGAAATAGCGCATTTGGATGTAATCCCTTCTGGACCAATACCCCCAAACCCCTCCGAATTATTGATCAGTGAAAAATTGGATAATTTGATTGATGCTCTCAAGGAGCGCTATGATTATATTATTCTGGATTCCCCGCCATTGGGTCTTGTTTCCGATTCGTTGGAACTTATGAAACACGTTGACGCCACGCTTTATATGGCCCGTTTCAATTATACCCATAAAAATATGTTCACTTTTGTTAACGAAAAATACAAGACCGGCGAAGTTAAACATATTAGCATTGTCTTGAATGGCTATGTTGAAAAAGCAGGAAAAGGCTACGGTTATGGTTACGGCTATGGGTACGGCTATGGTTACGGCTACGGTACCTATGGCAATTACGGCAACGGATATCACGAACACATAAAACCACCTACACTTTGGGATAGGGCAAAAAGGATTTTTAGA
>CBFGWQ010000374.1:0-1638 GCA_965652575.1 uncultured Arenibacter sp.
CAACGTTCAGCTATGATTTCGGTCCGGGAAATCCTTTGGGATCTTACAGGATCGGGATCGTGCCGGAAAATAAAAAATTTCTTGAAACCGACTATCCCCGAGGCAGAGCCGTAGAGGTATTTCGCCGTACCGATAGCTATCGGTATCATTTTGGCCTTAGGGCCAAAACCGAAATTTTGTATTTTGCCCCACCCGGAATTGCAAAAAAGCAATTCCGACCTCCCCCAAGGGGAGGTATGATCGGAAACCCCAAGGCAGAGCCGTCGGGGAATTATAAAGATTAAAAGTAATGAATTTTATTTTTGTTTTGTCAATGTGTAAATCGCTCAACGTTAATTCCACATTTGAGCTATCCCCACCTCTTTGAAAAGTCCCGCTGTATTTTCCATCAATACCTTTTTGGACATTATCCTTATCACAACTTAACATTGTAAGAATTCCAAATAACAAAATCAAGATATTTGTTTTCATTTTTCCCTTTTCAGTAAGATGAGAGCCCTTCTAAAAGGTTGCTTTATAACGCACTACAACATTAGTATTAAAATATCCAAACCTAAAATACACTATAGACTACAACTCTACTATTTTTTATTCTTTTTTATACAATCGTAAATCAAGTGAATCCCAAGTAAACCAACCATTCCCCAAAACCTGTATTTTCATATGATTTCTCCTCCGCTTTATCACCTTTTTAGAAATCTTTAATTCAACAGTTTTTGCCTGTGCCAAGTGTGCAGGGACTTCCTTTTGTAATCCATATCCTCCGGACAACTCCGCATCATAGTATTTCCCGTTAAGTTCGATACGCAGTTTTGCCCCAATTGGCGATTGATCCGAAGCGTTTATACGCAGTATCGATTTTTTGCCCCGCAAAGGGAATATTGCATCAAACCCGATTTCCAATGTATTATTTTCATCCATCATATAGTAAATTTTAGCAGAATCGATTGACCGGCCCTTTAAGTTCCTACCCTTCTTATTGGTCGAAGAATCCAAACTGCTATAACCCGCAAACTCACGGCACATGTTATCCTGCCTACCATATGAAAGCAATAGATCTGAAGAAGGTTCGATTATAAACGGACGGCATTCCAACTCCTTATCTTCCAACCGGTCTGGACAAGGGAGAGCTGATCCTCTGACTTTCTTGGGGCCCTAATGGTTATGGAACGGCTCTCACCGGGAGGTACAAAACAGAAGTTATTGTCTATAATAAGGTCCGTACGATAATTTACTATAGGATGTGGCTCACAGAACAATGCCGTCATCGGGCCAGAATTCTTAATGACCAATTCCAATATTTCCTGATCGTCATCTATACGCATGGGAACAACTTTTGCACTCATCGAAGTGCGGCTTACCGGTAACCATTGCCCGTTGAATTCTAAATGATCCGTATTTAAAGATCGATTATCGGACCCTCCCCCTGTTTCGATCATACCGATCTCCTGTTTTCTATTATCATAGTGATCCCTACCGTTTTTCAAAAGTCCGGCCAAAGGTGCAGCAATCCCTTCGGACCCGAAAATATAAAGCCTTTCGGCAAGGAGTTTTTCATTTGAATCATAGAGTTGCAATTCGATAAAGCAAGACCCAGTAAAATAAGGGAAATACCCATTCCAAATGAAGCGACCAACA
>CBFGWQ010000375.1:0-1624 GCA_965652575.1 uncultured Arenibacter sp.
ATAGACATGAATTTTAATCTTCGGTTACTTTACTTCCCCACCAGTCGTTGTTGGGTTCAAAATCCACCGATAAAAAATTCATTCGTTCGGCCTCTAGAGCAGGTAACTTTTCATTTATAATGCCCTGGTGCCGCTTTTGGGCAAGTTCCAAATCAAATTCAGGATCTTTTGTTGGCCTGTTGGCCCCTACTTCCTCTAGCCAATCCATAAGCTTTTTACCAAGATTTTTAGCAATTTCCGGATTTTCGGCAATAACATTGGACTGCTCGCCACCATCTGAAGCCAGATTGTACAGCTCCTCGCTTCCATCTTCCCAATAATGGATAAGCTTCCAATCGCCCCCCCTAATTATCGATGACGGATTACCTCCCTGATTGCCGTAATGAGGGTAATGCCAGAACAATGGTCTTTCAACATTCATTTCCTTGCCTTCCAAAATAGGTCTCAGGCTTATTCCATCCATGTGCTGATCTGGCAGTAGATCTACATTGGCCAAATCCAAAAGGGTAGGATAAAAATCGGTTCCAATAACCGGAAAATTACTTTGTGCCCCCCCATTCCTTAACCAAGGTACTTTTATAAAATAGGGTTCGCGAATACCACCTTCCCATTGATACCCCTTTCCGCCCCGTAATGGAAGGTTGGAAGTGGAAAAGGCATCACCGGAGGCAACACCTCCATTGTCCGAAGTAAAGACCACAATTGTATTGTCTTCCAAGCCGGCATCTTTCAAGGCATTCAGAACCACTCCAACCGCGTCGTCCATACTTTCAACAAGACCGGCATAAATTGGATTGTCCTGAACCTGTCGGATCGGTAAAACGCGTTCCATTTTATAACCCTTCCCCGCAATACCCCGGGCCTCGGCCTTGTCCCTATACTTCCCCCATTTTTCCTTTGTAGTCTGAATAGGACCGTGTACCGCATAAAACGACAAAAAGGCAAAAAAAGGAGTGTTTTTGTGCTGCTCAATAAAATCGGCCGTTTCAATGCCCAATCGCATGGTCAGGTTCTCCCCCTTAACCTTATTGGGCAACTTAGGGTTGTCCCACGGTGAAAAATAGCCGCCCATAGGGCTTCCCTTTTCCCAACCCCCTTTATTGATTTCAAATCCGTGGTCCTCCGGGTAGGAGCCTTCATCCCCCAAATGCCATTTCCCCGCAAAAAATGTTTTATAACCGGCCGCCTTCATGGCCTCCGCTATAGTAACATCATTTTTTGGAAGGCCATGTACATATTCTGCCGGCAACAGTTTATCATGCCTATTATATTTACGCCAATCCGTGCCCGATGCGGCACCTATCCAATCCGTAATGCCATGACGGGCCGTAAACTTCCCTGTCATTATACTTGCCCTGGAAGGACTGCATACCCTGCTGGCCGCATATCCTTGATTAAATATAAGACCTTCTTTGGCAATACGGTCCACATTGGGAGTTTCGTAGAATTCGCTACCGGTAATACTTAGATCGTGGAGTCCCAGATCATCGACCAAAATAAATACAATGTTCGGTTTTTTATCGTCCTTCCCGACAACCTTATTTTCCTCCTTGCACGAGGAGAAAACTATTATAACAATCAATAAGAGATAAAATTTTGAGGTTTTCATTTTAAAGTGGTGTTT
>CBFGWQ010000376.1:0-1614 GCA_965652575.1 uncultured Arenibacter sp.
TTAATTTTCATAGATTTCATCGGTCTTTTTATTGAATATGGATATTAGAAAGCCCACTATGAAAATTGCCGCGGTGCCGAAAACAATGGTCAAATAGGTGTGGAAGGAGGCACCAAGGGAATCCTCTCCGAATAGGGTTCCGGATAAACTCATCCAGACAATGACCAAAATACCCGCCAATACCCCGATAAGGGCCCCTTTTACATTTTTAGTTTTGGAGAATAGTCCCAGAAGAAGCAGTCCCAGCATACCTCCACTAAAAATGGAAGAGAGTTTCCACCAGGCATCGAGGGCACTTTTTACATTGATCATGGCTATGGCGATAACAATTCCAATTACGCTTATGATTGCCGAAGAAATATAAAGTACCCGCATTCCTTCCTTGTCCGATGCCGTCTTTTTAAAATATTTATTGTAATAATCTGTTAGAAAAACGGTGGCGGAACTATTAAAACTTGTAGATATGGTACTCATTCCGGCCGCAAAAATGGAGGCTATCAATAGTCCGGTTATTCCCGCAGGCAGGGCATTAACTATAAAATAAGGGAATACACTGTCGCTTTTATTTATATCCTGTAACTCTATTGGTAAAGTGGCCGCCGAATGGTAATAAGCAAAAAGCGAAGTACCTATAAAAAGAAATACCGCGGAAATGGGCAAATAGATCAATCCACCGACCAGGGCCGATTTTTGGGCTTCCTTGTCAGATTTTGAGGCCATATAGCGCTGAACATAATTCTGGTCTATCCCATAATTCTGAAGGTTGATGAATATACCGTAAACAAGCACCACCCAGAAGGTGGGTTCTGTAAGGCTAAGGCTGAAACTTCCCAGATCAAATTTATCGTTCTCCGCAGCAATTTCGAATACCTGTCCCGGACCTTCGGGCATATTAAAGAGAATAAAACCAACACAGACCACGGCACCCAGGATCAGGATAATGCCCTGTATGGCATCGGTCCATAATACGGCCGTAATTCCGCCCAACATGGAGTATATGGATACTACCAGACCCGTAAAAATGATTATGGTAACCATATCCCAACCTACAATGGCATTCAAGGTAAGTGCCAAAAGGTATAAAATGGTCCCGATCCGCATTAACTGGGTAAGTAAATAACAAAGTGAGACATAGATTCTGGCCCAGGCCCCGAAACGTTGTTCCATATAGGTGTAGGCAGAGGGGCTATTGATCTTTCTGTAAAGGGGAACAAAATATTTTACCGCGATCAGGGAGGCAATGGGAAGGGAAAGGCTAAAGGCCAGGGCATTCCAATTGGATTGATAGGCATTTCCCGGCAGGGCAAGGTAACTTATACTACTTACAAAGGTGGCAAAAATGGACATGGTGACCACCCAACCAGGGATGTCGTTGTTGCCCATGGTATAGGATGAGGAAGTTCGGCTTTTTTTAAAAAATGAACCTCCAAAAAGGGCTATTCCCCCTATATAAATAAAGAATACTATTAAATCTAAACTGTTCATTATTATTGGTTATTTAGGTGATATGGTATAAGTTTTAAAAGTAGGATATTTGCACTACTTAAGTGTGGGTTAATTGTAAAACTCTAAAATTATTTTTGGATCATCAATTTTTTGCTTTATCGATTAAGC
>CBFGWQ010000377.1:0-1604 GCA_965652575.1 uncultured Arenibacter sp.
AACCAGCCTTCACGGTCAAGGCTTCGGTACTGTATGGCTTCGCCGATGTGATTTCCATTAATATTCGCAACATTTTCCAAATCGGCGATCGTTCTTGCCACTTTCAGTATCCTGTCATAGGCCCTGGCAGAGAGGTTTAAGCGCTCCATGGCATTTTTTAACAGTGTTTTGGAAGCATCGTCCAATTGGCAATACTTTCTTATGTATTTGGTATTCATTTGGGCATTGTAATGTGTATTTTCCATTTCCATAAAGCGTTGGGTCTGAATTTCCCTCGCGGCGGTAACCCGTTTCCTTATTTCCACACTGCTTTCCCCTTTGCGTTCCTCGGATAATTTTTCAAATGGTACCGGGGTTACTTCAATGTGGATATCTATTCTATCCAGCAATGGCCCCGAAATTTTGCTCAAATAACGCTGCATCTCTGCTGGCGAAGAGGTTACCGGGGCGTCAGGATCGTTAAAATAACCTCCGGGACTGGGATTCATACTGGCTACCAACATAAAACTACTGGGATAGGTTACCGTAAACCGTGCCCTGGAAATGGTTACTTCCCTGTCCTCCAAGGGTTGGCGCATTACTTCCAATACGCCCCGTTTAAATTCTGGTAGTTCGTCCAAAAACAAGACCCCGTTGTGGGATAGGGAAATCTCCCCGGGTTGGGGGTAGGCACCTCCGCCTACAAGGGCGACATCCGATATGGTATGATGTGGACTTCGGAACGGTCTTTGGTTCATAAGTCCCGTATTCTTGATCTTGCCCACTACAGAATGGATTTTGGTGGTCTCCAAGGCTTCGTGCAGGGTCATGGGGGGCAAAATGGAGGGTAGACGTTTGGCCAACATGGTCTTCCCCGCGCCAGGGGGACCTATCAGGATTATATTGTGACCGCCAGCTGCGGCGATTTCCATGCAGCGTTTTATGCTTTCCTGTCCTTTTACATCCGAAAAATCGAACTCGGGAAAATCCAAGCTTTTGTAAAATTCCTCTTTAGTATCTATGATGGTCTGCTTCAAAGGAATGCCTTTGTCAAAGAAGTCCATCACCTCTTTTATATTGTCTATGCCATATACTTTCAAATCATCTACTATAGCGGCTTCCCTGGCATTTTCATTAGGTAGGATAAACCCTTTGAACCCCTCCTCCATGGCTTTGATAGCTATGGGCAAGGCTCCCTTTATAGGTTGCAAACTCCCATCCAGGGAAAGCTCGCCCATAATAATATATTTTTCAATAGATTCCGATCTAATTTGATCTGAGGCGGCTAGGATACCCAGGGCCAACGTAAGGTCGTAGGCCGAACCTTCCTTGCGAAGATCGGCGGGTGCCATGTTAATGGTGATTTTTTTTCCGGGTATTTTGTAACCGTTGTTCTGTAGTGCTGCCGCTATGCGGTAATTGCTTTCCTTTATGGCATTATCGGGCAAACCTACTAAATGGTATCCGATGCCTTTATCAATATTCACTTCCACGGTAATAGTGGTTGCTTCCACCCCAAAAACCGCACTACCATAAACTTTTGTAAGCATTTACTTGTTATTTTTTTAAATGTAAACAAATAAATTAAATTTTCGGGTGTTGTTAGAGTTTAGATACTGGATGCT
>CBFGWQ010000378.1:0-1549 GCA_965652575.1 uncultured Arenibacter sp.
CTATTGCCTATTCCAATGCATATTAGTTTATTCGGGGGAGGACTAAAATAGTGAATAATCAGTTTTTACATATGGGTTTTATTTGGATTGTGGACCGGATCATAAATGTATTAAATCGGGTCATATGTTTTTTGATAGCTTTTAACAATGATTATCTTTGACCCATAAACCGATCTTTTCATGCAGATTCATTTTATTGCCATCGGGGGCAGCGCTATGCACAATTTGGCCTTGGCGTTACATCACAAAGGATACATTGTTACAGGGAGTGATGACATCATTTTTGAGCCTTCCAAGACTAGATTGGAAGCCAAGGGGCTATTGCCGGAACAATTTGGCTGGTTTCCGGAGAAATTGAACCCCGATTTGGATGCGGTAATTTTGGGTATGCACGCCAAGGCGGACAATCCCGAGCTGCTAAAGGCCCAGGAATTGGGATTGAAAATATTTTCCTATCCCGAGTTTCTGTACGAACAGTCCAGGAACAAGACCAGGGTGGTCATAGGTGGGAGTCATGGCAAGACTACCATTACTTCCATGATATTACATGTTTTACATTATCACGATATCGCCGTAGATTTTATGGTAGGTGCCCAATTGGAGGGTTTTGACCGTATGGTGCATCTTACGGAGGAGAACGATTTTATAGTGCTGGAAGGGGATGAATATTTGTCCTCCCCTGTAGACAGGCGGCCCAAATTTCACCTGTACAGGCCCAATATTGCCCTGTTGAGCGGGATTGCCTGGGATCATATAAATGTTTTTCCCACCTACGACAATTATGTAGAGCAATTTCGGATTTTTGTGGATAGTATTGTAAAAGGGGGAAGTATTACCTACAATAAAGAGGATTTGGAAGTGGATAAGGTGGTAAAAACCTCTGAAAACAGTATAAGAAGGCTGCCCTATAGCACTCCCGAATATAACGTTGTAAATGGACAGACCATTTTGGAAACCCCGGAGGGTCCCATGCCTATCGAGGTTTTCGGGAAGCATAACCTTAGCAATTTGGCGGGGGCCAAATGGATATGCCAAAATATGGGGGTGGATGAGGACGATTTCTATGAAGCCATAGCTTCCTTTAAGGGTGCTTCCAAAAGATTGGAAAAGATAGCGGAAGGAAATGCCTGTGTTGCCTATAAGGATTTTGCACATTCGCCCAGCAAAGTAATGGCCACTACCAATGCCGTGAGGGAGCAGTATCCGGACAGGAAATTAATTGCGTGTTTGGAACTGCATACCTATAGCAGTTTTAACCCGGAATTTTTAAAGGAGTATAAAGGTGCCTTGGAAGCTGCGGATGTAGCGGCGGTTTTCTATTTGCCCGAATCGGTTAGGATAAAGAAACTGAAGGAAGTAACCCCTAATCAAATTTCGGAGGCCTTTGTTCGGGACGATCTACAGATTTTTACCGATGCCGACGATTTTAAAAATTTTGTTTTCGGTCAGGAATACGATAATTCCGTACTGCTTTTAATGAGCTCAGGGAATTATGGCGGACTCAATTTGGAGGAGGTTAAAGTATTGATTGAAAATTTTTAGGCAGTTG
>CBFGWQ010000379.1:0-1535 GCA_965652575.1 uncultured Arenibacter sp.
TGTTCTTGGTTCTAAAAGCGAAGCGGTCTTTTGTCAAACTTTCGGATAGTTGTGACGTATAAAATATCATTCATTCCGATCAATATAATCCAAAGTCTTGGAATTGAATGATCAGTTTTTATTGGACGGAATTCTTTATGGAACAATTTTCCCCATATACTTTTTACAGTCCCCTACAATTCCTACAGGACAACAGGCCATCAAAGGATGATCAACCTAAAACTTCAAACAGACCGGTTGCGGAAGGCGTATCCGATTACCGGTATAATCAAGTAGTCCGGTTTGTTTATCTACCGCAAAGACAGTGATATTATCCGATTTCTGATTGGCTACCAAAAGAAAATTACCATCGGGCGACAAAGTGAAATTACGCGGCCAATCGCCTTGCACAGGTGCTATGGCCAAAAGCTTTAATTCTCCGGTTTCGGATACCGAATAAACAGCTATACTGTTATGCCCCCTGTTGGAAGCGTATAGAAATTTCCCATCCTTACTTATATGAATATCGGCACAGGCATTTGGTTCCTGATAATCGTCCGGGAGGGTACTCTTTTTATCCACTGTTGTAAAAACTCCGGTCCCTTCATCCACAGTGGCCGATACAACGGTACTGGAAAGTTCATTTATAACAAACACTATGTTCTCGGTTGGATGGAATACAAGATGTCTTGGACCGTCGCCAGGATCCAATTGCAGACCAACCTCCGCTTTGCCCAGTTTATTCCCCGAATCTATTGGATAGGTTAAAACCTGATCCATCCCCAGATCCACGGCATATAAAAACTTTCCATTTTGGGAAAATTGTACACAGTGTGCGTGGGCCGATTTTTGATTGGGATGCGGACCACTTCCATTGTGCTGTACCCCCTGTGGATCATCTATCATGCCCCCTTTTTCATCCAGGGGATAAAGTACGATACTTCCGGAACTATAATTTGCGGCCGCAAGAAGATGCTCCCCGGGACCTACCCCAACATAACAGGCTCCATCCCCTATGCTGGAAAGGTTGCCCACTCTATCCAAGGCCGTTTTATCTTCGTTCCATTGAAATGCCGATACGCTCCCCGGTTTGGTCCCATTGGAAGAATAGACCCTATTCCCATCCTTTGAAAGGTATAGGTACCCGGGTTTGTTCTCTTCGGCCACACGCCGACTATTGGCAAGTTCCCCCGTTTCGGGATTGAAGTCGAGCTGATATATCCCCTGGTCGTCCCCTTCTGCAAAAGTCCCTACCAAGAGTTTTAGATTCTCCTTTTGAATTGGTGCTTCCATCATCCCCGTTGGGGATTTCTTGGATTCGTTTTTACACCCAATAGGTATCACCAAAAGAACAAGAAATACTAGATAACCAAAAGATTGTTGCATAATAATAAAAATTAGATATTGGTCCTGTTAAATATATTCAATTATTTTAAACTCCCTCTATTTCAGTTTTTATCTTGATAAAATGCTCGGCAAGGCCCTTAAAATCCCTTTCTTCAATAAGCCTTTTATCAAAAAGCGAACTGCCCATGCCAACGCCCACAACCCCGGCC
>CBFGWQ010000380.1:0-1529 GCA_965652575.1 uncultured Arenibacter sp.
TATCTATGGAGTATCTATGGAGTATCTATGGAGTATCTATGGAGTATCTATGGACAAAAAAGGGATGGCAAGCGCCATCCCTTTTTTGGTCTCTTACAAAATCCATCGTTTGTTCTTTCTAAAGATCAAATCCCAGGTCCTTGCGATAGTACATTTTATCGAATTGTAGTTTTTCCATGTTTTTATAGGATTTTTTAAGCGCATCCTTATAGTTGGGACCATAAGCGGTAACCGCCAAAACCCTGCCTCCATTGGTCAGGACCTTGCCATCTTTTAATTCGGTTCCGGCGTGGAATACCACGGCATCTTCCATATGCTCAAAACCTGTTATTTCCATGCCTTTCCCATACGCTTCAGGATATCCTCCGGATACGGCCATTACCGTGGTAGCGGAACGATCATCTATTTCCAGAGCTATACTGTCCAGTTTTTGGTTGGCAACGGCTTCAAAAACTTCCAACAGATCATTCTTAATCCTAGGAATAACCACTTCGGTCTCGGGATCGCCCATACGCACGTTGTATTCAATTACTTTTGGATCGTCCCCTACCTTTATCAAACCAATAAATATAAAGCCTTTATAAGGCAGGTTATCCAATTTAAAGCCCTCTACGGTAGGTTTCACTATCCGTTCAAGTACTTTATCCATAAACACTTTATCTGCGAAAGGAACGGGGGAAATGGCCCCCATGCCCCCTGTATTCAGTCCGGTATCCCCTTCACCGATTCTTTTATAATCTTTTGCGGTGGGCAGGACCTTAAATCCTTTTCCATCGGTAAGCACAAAACAGCTCAGTTCAATTCCGTCCAAAAATTCCTCTATAACCACGGTGGTACTGGCAGCCCCAAATTTGGAATCGACCAACATGGTTTTGAGTTCGTCCTTGGCCTCCTGCAATTCATTTAGGATCAATACCCCTTTTCCTGCCGCAAGTCCGTCCGCTTTTAGCACATAAGGGGGGTTAAGGGTTTCCAAAAAGGCGTAGCCCTTTTCCAAGGTTTCGGCGGTGAAACTTTCGTAGGCAGCGGTAGGGATGTGGTGCCGCATCATAAACTCTTTGGCAAACTGTTTGCTTCCTTCCAGGGTAGCTGCGGCCTTTTGTGGTCCTATGACGGGAATATGCTTTATGTCCCTATCGTTCAGAAAAAAATCGTGTACCCCACGCACCAAGGGATCCTCGGGCCCTACTATGACCATCTGGATATTTTCGGAAAGCACACATTTCTTAATGGCTTCAAAATCGTTGACCCCAATGGGGATGTTTTTGGCAATGGCAGCGGTTCCTGCATTTCCGGGAGCTACATAAAGATTTTCAAGTTTTGGACTTTGTTTTAATTTCCAGGCTAAGGTATGTTCTCGCCCACCGGCACCAAGGATAAGGATATTCATTCTTAAAAATTTTTCCCAAAAATACGGCTTAAATGGAAAATGTACCTATTTGGGTTAAAATATATCTTGTGGTTTTTTCCTGCCGGAAGTTTTTAAGACAATAGGCTTTAAGTGGTATGCTATAATTAAAAGCCATTAG
>CBFGWQ010000381.1:0-1524 GCA_965652575.1 uncultured Arenibacter sp.
AAAAAGGTTGCTACGGTCGCTAAATCCATAAACATAACCTATACTTTACGCTAGATTAAACCCACAAAAGTGCTCCATTACAATACTATAAACGATTTGCTCAAAGAAGGTCTTGTTAAATTAATGGGCGCGAAGGAATTTGTTGGTTTTAGATTGGTCGGTGGAACTTCCCTGAGCCTACAGATCGGTCATAGGGTATCGGTGGACATAGATCTTTTTAGTGATTTGCCTTATGGATCTATCGACTTTAAGGACATCGATAGCTATTTGGACAAAGAGTTTACTTATGTGGATGATATCCGCGAATTGTTTCCAGGAATGGGGAAATCCTATCTAATTGGGAAGGATGGGGACAATGCCATAAAGTTGGACGTATTCCATACGGATACCTTTTTCACTCCTTTAAAAATCAAGGACGGAATCCGTATGGCCACTGTTGAAGAAATAATTGCCATGAAACTGGATATAGTACAACGGGAAGGACGGAAGAAGGATTTTTGGGATCTTCACGAACTGCTTTCCGATTATGGAGTAGGAGAGATGTTGCATTTGCACGAAAGACGATACCCTTACAGCCATGACAGGAATTTAATACTTAAAAACTTCACCAATTTCGAAAGGGCCAATGATGACTTTGACCCTATTTGCTTACGGGGAAAGTATTGGGAATTTATAAAGGAGGATATTAAGGAAATCATTGAAGCATTTGGCAATGAAAATCCCTAAATTATCTAGTTATAAATAAATTTTACAGAAAGAATTTTTTTCTCATGCGAACAGAAAAATATCTGAGAAAAGCCGGTGGTTAACAAAGAAGGTAACCGTTGTTTAAAAATGTACGGGTGAGCCTGCCACCCCTCTATGTCTGCCCGTTCGGACGGGCCTGCCTTTGTCGGCAGACAGGGCTTTCCTCGGGGATAGTCAGTTTCGGGAAATTTTTTATTTGGCAATTTTAGGCCTAAATTTTAGTTAATGTTAGGGAAGAAAAATATGGAATATCAACTTTTGATTACTTTTGCCCTGATGAAACCAATGATACATAAAATAACGGTCTTGTTGATGGCAGTTTTTATGCTGGCCTCTACCGTTTCCTGGACGGTTGGGAAGCATTTTTGCTTGGGTTCGTTGGTGGATATAGCTTTCTTTCATGAAGCGGAAACATGCGGCATGGAAATGCCTTTGTTAAATGATAGTGCAGCCCTCGATAAGGATTCCGACAATTGCTGCACTGACGAGATTGTTTCGGTTCAGGGACAGGACGAATTGAGCATTACCCAATACGACCTCAGTTTTGGCCAGCAGTATTTTTTGGCGGCCCTTACTTGTTATTATATAAATCTATTTCAGCCAAGGGAGCAGCATTATGTTCCCCATTCAGATTACCCACCGCCCATACTGGTCAGGGATATCCATGTCCTGGACCAAGTTTTTCTCATTTGATTTTTTTATTGGTAATGACCTCGGTTTTCCATTTTTTGAAATTGGAGGATCCGATGGTTTGTTGATTTCAATTATCTACTAATA
>CBFGWQ010000382.1:0-1516 GCA_965652575.1 uncultured Arenibacter sp.
TATAGGTTTTCGTGAATCTTCGATTTCGTCTTAAATCAAGTGGTTTCCACATTGGCTATGGATAGCCCTATCCGTCCGCCAGGCAGGCGCCCAAAAAGCATTTCACCCAAGTGAAGGCGGTCTGGACGGTGCGGCCGTGGAAAGTGCGCGGATTTAAAGAAATTTAAAATCAGCCTAGTGTTTTTTGAGCGACGCAAAAAATGAACAGAACACGAATTTGGGATAGAAAATTCTATCTTTTTCCAATTCACACACAACTTTTGGGATTGA
This sequence comes from uncultured Arenibacter sp., assembly GCA_965652575.1. Lineage (GTDB taxonomy): Bacteria > Bacteroidota > Bacteroidia > Flavobacteriales > Flavobacteriaceae > Arenibacter. The sequence continues at coordinate 271 of CBFGWQ010000382.1, forward strand.
TCTCTGGAACCTTCGATATATTTATAGTTGAAACCTTTAACTCTCTACCTCTATCATATTTGATATGTGCCTCAAAATCAAATTTTTGAAATAATGTCATTTTATCCGCTTGAAAAATAAAATTTCTTGGGTCTCGAGCGGACAGGTGTAATATAAACAACTGATTTTAAGTAAAATATAAATAAAACTTAGCTTACATTAAACAGCAGTCTACGGTGTCTGCCAAAATATGTATTAAAAAGGCAATTCCAAAAACCCTGGTTTTTTGAAAAAACAGCAATAGGAAATAACCGGCAATGGCCCAATACATATGTAAGGGATGAAAATTAATGCTACATCGGTTTGGATCAAAAATTGGATCTGCCCACAAATGGTCCAAATCCAAAATAATCCCGGCCAATAGTATCAGGATTATTTTAAGACGGCGTTCTTTATAAAAAGACAGGCCAATTATAATGGGCAGTATAAAATGAATGCCGTAATGCAGGCAAAACCTAAGCATGGGGCAGGTTTAATTGCAGGTTTTGTAGATAGGCCAAGGCGTTGGTGCCTTCGTTGAACAACAGGTCCAAAATACTTAAGTTGGGAATAAAGTCGTTTCTGTCACCAAATACCTGTACATATTCCGGTTGCTGCAATGGAAGCTTTGTTTTGGAGTCGATCAATGCCCTCCCGTCCACTTTGTCCCTAACGTCAAGCTCAAAGATTTGGGTCCTTTCCCGGGGCATTTTAATTTGCAGGCAAGTGCATATGGTCTCGATTGTTTTTAAATTAAAGTCCATTAAGGAATGGTATGTATTATGGTACAATGGGGCAATATCATCTTCATAGAACTCGAAGAAGGGAGAGGTTCTATAGGCCGTTTCCAGGGTCCGCCAATGCTGTCTTTGCCAGGGATAATCGTTGTCCGTTTTTACATCACCGTACTTTTGCTTCCCTTTATTGTTCCGAACGTGCTTTATGGGGATATTGAGCATGTGTATGCCGAGATCCGTACATATAAAACACCTATTGCGAAAAGTCTGTTTTTGGTAATTGTCCATTACTTCCCAGCATATATCATTTTGGACAATAGCGGCAAAGTTGGCGATATTGGGAAAATAACCGGGATGGAGCAGTAGTTTCATGGTTTAATTTGCTAATGTATCAATTTGAAAATGTACCAATTAAGAAATGTATCAATTTATCAATTACTAAATTTAACAATTGGAAGTAATAAAAACCTGAATTGTCCCATTGCTACATT
>CBFGWQ010000383.1:0-1514 GCA_965652575.1 uncultured Arenibacter sp.
TCCCAAACCAGTACATTGTCCAATCCTAATATTGCTTTAAAAATGTCATTGGCCCACGGTTTTTGAAGATATGAAAATTTCTCCATCCCTAACACCCCCAATTCCTTAATTATGGGTACTATACTGTAAATTTCAGAACTTGCCCGGTCCATATGGAAAAAGAACACAATATTCCTATCGCCCTAACCAAAACTAAAATTCAAACAGTTGCTCAATCATTCCAATATTTACTGGAAAGCCCGTTTAGATCGTAAACAACTTCCCCATCTTTAATGGTAAGCTCGCATTCCAATTTTTGATTCCCCATGATCTTTAACCCCTTGGTATCCACAAAACCAAAATTGCCCTGTCCGATACTTAAAATGGCAACATCGGCAATGGCACCTACCTCCAAATGTCCAAGGTCCGGCCTATGTATATACTGTGCAGGGTTCCAGGTAACACTTGCAATAACCTCGGGCAATGCCATATCCATATTTAAAAATTTGGACATGATATTCAGTATATCCTTCATACCACCGTTCATACTGCCAATGTGCAGATCCGTACTTATGGAATTTGGCTTAAAACCCTGATCCATTGCCGGCACGGCCTGTTCAAACGCAAAACTACCTCCACCGTGTCCCACATCGAAGATAATTCCCTTTTTCTGGGCCTCAAATACAAAGGGTGCTACCTTGCCATTGTTATCTACTACTTTTCCCCTACTGTTCAAGGAAGCATAGGCATGGGTAAAAATATCGCCTGGCCTTAATTTTTCCAGGAAAAGGGTTTTCAACGATAGGGCGGGTTTACTACCTCCAAAATCGACCATTACCGGTACATTGGCCATAACCCCCGCTTCTACTGCCCTTTCCAAAGGTTCCCATTCATAGCCTTCGTAATGTGCCAACTTAACCCCCACTATTTCCGGATTGCTTTTTACCGTTTTTGCCGTCAATTTGGGATCCATATCATTAACATTCTGTTCCACGACACCCCCCTTCATTCCGGAACCAACAATATTCAAAAAGGCCAAAACCCTTGTTTTTGAATTATTAATGGTCTGTTTTTTAAAAATATGGAAATTTCTCCATCCCGAACTTCCGGCGTCCACTATGGTGGTAACCCCGCTACGGAAGGTGAAATTATCCGGGGCTACACTGCTCATACCTCCACTGTACATGCTATTTTCGTCCGTACCATAAAAAACATGGCCATGTATATCCAAAAGGCCGGGGGTTACCAACATTCCATTGGCATCTATCACTGTTTTTGCCTTTTTTTCTGAAATACTATTGGCAATTTCAGCTATTTTGCCATTCAAAATAGCGACATCCATTTTTTTGTTGATATCACTTTTGGTATCTATCAAAGTCCCGTTCTTGATCAACAAATCATATTCTTGTCCAAGAACCGATTTGGAAAGGAATAATATTGCTATGGAAACAATATAGATTTTAAGATTGCTTTTCATCTATTTATTTTTATTTGTTTTTAATCCCGATAGCTATCGGGAGTCAAACCTGCCTTTG